>NZ_PSVN01000039.1:0-5282 GCF_002932235.1 Rathayibacter sp. AY1E3 | reverse complement strand
CGGGCCTCATCACGGAATACGCAGTCACGGCAGGCATCGCCTCCCTCCTCGGCCGGCTCCTCGCCACCACCCTTCGCGCGAAGAAGCTGCCGATCGTTCCGACGGCGGCGAATCGCGTGAACCGCTGAACGATCCCCCTACGGGACGGCACAAGTCTTCGCACTCGAGGGGACTTGGCCAAGGGTGCAGCGATTTGCAGCGCTGCGGACACTTCTTGGTATGAGCGTCACTGATGAGCAGGACTGGGCTCGCGTCGTAGCGGGTGAGGGTGAGGCGTTCGGTCGCATCTTCGACCGGCACCGCGACCGCGTCCGCCGGCACGCGCTCGGGCTCGCTCCGACTCCTGGGGAGGCGGAGGACGTGGTGTCGTTGACGTTCCTCGAGGCGTGGCGCAAGCGCGAGCGGATCCCATACGGGACGGCCCGGGCCTAGTTCAAGCGTCGCGGAGCATCGACCGAACAGCCTCGAGCGTGAACCCCATCGCCACGGCGAGCTCGTCCTCGTTGGCACCGAGAAGAACAGCGGAGCGCGCAGCAGAAACGACCCTCTCCCTCCCACTGGATCCCGAGGGCTGGCTGCGAAGAAGTGCACTCTCCTCCGACGCGCGCACGAGCGCTGCCTCCGCTTCACTGCACAGAAGCCTCGGCGGCTCGTTGAGATCGATACGCTACCCACGCGCGGACGGCTCAGTGGCTTCATCCATGTCCCGAAGCTACCCAACGTCGACGTCGAGCACCGCCGCCGCACCCCGACAGCCTCGAGCGCTGCGGCAAGCTCGACATCCGGCAACATGCGCTGATCCTCCCGGACGCCCGGCCAGCGATCCCCATATGGGACGCGACGCTGGGAACGTCGAGGAGGATGGCTGTTATGCCAGTCGTCTTCGATGGAACCGTGTGGACGCACTACTCCCAGCTGCAACTCACAACCGGCGCTGCGTCGGTTGAGGATCCTCGTGATGCGTTCGACGGACAAGAGAATGGGCTGTGCGGAGCGAGCTTGCCCGGCGCCCTCTTCATGCGGACAGGTATCCACACCGGGTACGTACAGGTTCGAGTCAGCACGTTGGACACAGCGCCTGAGCTCGGCTTGTGGGAGGAGATCGTCGAGGCGAGCTTCCAGCCCGAAGGACCGGATGCGGTGCTTAGCGGATGGTCTGGGGACTCCGCCGCGTCGTTCCAGCTCACGGCGTCCGCCTATCGGGCCCGGTGGTGCGCTTCCGGCATGGAAGAGGGCCGGCGACAAGATGTCGCCGACGAAGCGCATCCGGCGCCTGACCGGTACGCGCTGTATCTGTGGCCGGCGCCTGCCTCGGCGGACGCGGTAGTGCGGCGAACCTCGGCAATTGCCGCGTACTGGCACAACGACGCCTCTCCGCGCAGCTAGCTTCACCAGGGCGATCGCTCGTTCGGTGAACGATCTCCAGCAGCGATGCGGGTGAGAGCGGCACACCTAGACTCCTGCGCATGACTGCTTCGTCATCCGTGGACGTGTCGCGGCGCCGACGTCGTCCGGCTCGTCGCCGCCTGTCCTTCTTCGGCGTCTTGGGTGAGCTGCTGATGACCGTAGGGGTGCTCGTTCTGCTGTTCCTCGCCTGGCAGCTGTGGTGGAACGATGCGGTGATCGCAGGGCGGCAGGAAGATCAAGCGGCCGAGCTGCGCCAGAGCTGGGGCGATGACGCGCCGTCCGCGGAGGCGCCGTCCGAGCCGACCGCTGAGCCGGCCGTCCCCGGTGACCCGGTGATCGCGCCGGTCGCAGCTCTGGACACCACGTTCGGCAACCTCTACATCCCCCGGTACGGCGAGGGGTGGGTGCGCACGATCGCTGAGGGCGTCGACGCGGAGAACGTGCTCGACGTGGGCAGCATCGGCCACTACCCGGGAACGCAGATGCCCGGCGAAATGGGGAACTTCGCGATCGCGGCGCACCGCTCCGCCGCCGGCGGAGGAATGCACCTCATCGATGAGCTGCAACTAGGTGACGCGATCTACATCGAGACCGCCGACGGCTGGTACACCTATCGGTTCCGGAACCTCGAATACGTGCAGCCCTCCGAAGTGCAGGTCATCGATCCGGTCCCCTGGACGAGCGACGTCGTTCCGACGGATCGTCTGATCACGATGACGAGCTGCAATCCGCTGCTGTCGACCGCGGAGCGGATCATCGCCTACGGCGTCTTCGAGTCGTGGCAGCCCCGCTCCGCAGGAGCGCCCGCCGAACTCGCCTCTTCCCTCGCGACCTGACGTCCGGCGTCGGCGCTGGCACCGCGACGAGGGCGGCGAGCCGGTTTCATGCTGCGGCAGACGTTTGCGGGTCGGGTGGACATGTACAGGATGAACCCGCTTTCGAAGGAGCCCGTCATGACTGCCGCCCCTGACCGAGACCCCCTGGACGTCCTGCTGGATGAGTCCAGCCCCCGCACATCGACAGTGACGAACGACGTCGCTGTCGAGCTGGCCGAGCTTCAGCAGCTCGCGGCGGCAGAGGCCCGCGTCAACCGTCACCGCTGGGCGCGTCCTGCGGTCGCCGGAGTGGCGTCGCTGGTACTGCTCGGTGGCATGGCGACCGCGGCCGCCGCGGCGACGGGCGCGTGGTCGCCGTGGGCGGAGACGCCGGACGCCTCGATCACCTATTCGCTGCCCAGCGGTGTTCAGTGTGAGGAGCGCATGGGAGACGTTCAAGGAACCGATCCGGCGGCCGTCGCCGTGGTCGATAACTTCTACCAGACGACCGACATAGACGCCCTCCTCAGCGACGGGGCACTCCAGGAGACCATCGCGCAGCTGCGTACCGAGGACCGATCCTTCATCAACGCTGACGGATCCCGCACGCCGGCCGGCTACGGCACCGAGTTCTACAACGCCGACCGGGAGTACTCGACCGCCGTCGGGCGCATCATCAGCAACGCTCTCGACGCCGAGCTCACTGCGCAGAACGTCGACGTCGACGCCGCGAACCTCAGCATCGCGGGCGAGGCCCACTGCCCCGGAGCGACCTGGTGACCCGCAGGAAGACCGACGAGGCGGAGCGACTCACCGAGGCGCTGCGCGTCGCCTCGCCTGACCTGCTCAAGTACCTGCAACGCCGCCTCCCTCTCGAGGACGCCGCCGACGCACTCGCGGACGTCATGCTCACCGCATGGCGCCGCGTAGGCGCCCTTCCCCGCACCGCGGAGGAGTCGCGGATGTGGCTTTTCGGCATCGCCCGGAACGTCCTCTCGAACAGCACCCGCACTGAGAACAGGCGAGCCGACCTCTCCGGCCGGCTCCGCGGCGTTCTGGCGACCGCTCCTACCGAAGGACGCCCCGCCGACGAAGGAGTCGACGTGCGCGATGCGATCGCCAGGCTCGCGCCAGAACAGGCCGAGCTCGTCCGCCTCATCCACTGGGACGGCTTCTCCATCACCGAAGCAGGACAACTCCTCGGCGTCCCCGCGTCCACGGCACGCACCCGCTACCAACGAGCACGAGAAGACCTGCGGTCGACCCTGGCGGCATCACCAGCAAGCGACGACGACGCCAAGCCCCTCCGAGCGGTCCGCTGAAAGCGTCCCGCAGATCGATCCCCATACGGAACACGCTGCAGCGAATGCCGGTAAGCGACCTGGGGCACGGGCGACGTCGGCTGCGGCGGGAACCGCGGGCAGCGGTCGTGTGTACCGGGATGACGCCTTCCCCAGCCGAGGTCGATACGCTCGCCACTCCGAGGAATGAGGTGGTCGTATGTACGGATCGAAGAGGCTCATCGATTTTGCCGTGGCCGAGGAGCAGGCACGGCGGCAGCGCATGGAAGCCGACCGCGAGACCGCGGATCACGGAGACGATCGCCCTGAGGGGTTCGATGCGAGCTCCACCCCTCTGCCCAGCTACAGACCTCTTGCAAGCGGCCGGGGCGACACTGCTAGCGACGACGCGGAGTAGCCCAGTCGCACAGTGCCGCGAGAACACACGCGCTGAGGAGCGCAACGACGCCGCGAGAAACGCCGCTATAGGTGACCGGTTTAGGATCCCGATACGGGACGCGCGCCAGCACTGTGATACCTCGCGCCACGGTGACCGAACGACGTCGGAACCGACGAGGATCCGAGGCGTGAAGAACAGCAGTGACGGTGAGCACTACCTCCTCCTCAGGACAGCCCTCTGGGCAGACGCCACCGACGTCGTTGGAATCTATGGCAGCGAGCAGCGCGCTCGGGAAGCAGCAGGTTCCTCTACGGGACCCGATCGGTGGACGCTCGAGGAGTGGAGAGGAGACGTGCGCCGCAGCAGTCTCCAGCTCCAGGCCGCTACGCGCTCACGCTGACGCAATGGAGTTGCACGGCTACAGTCACGAAGGAGGGTCGCGATGCGGCGACCGCTGGGGAGGTCGCTGTGGGCGAATCGAATGATGGCCGCTTCAAGAAGCTGCCCGATCGGATCGAGCCGGCTCAGCAGACCGTGAGCGTCCCGGCCAGCGAAGACGACTCCACGACGCCACCGCAACCGCCGGCCGGCGTTCCTGACCTCGTGATCGCGACTCGCGTGGCGGACGCCGCCACGATGACCGGCCTTCTCCGCCGTACGGCGGGGCGCGTTGCACTGACGGTCGTCGTCGTCGCGGCCGGCCTCGTCACCGTCCTCGCCGCGCTCAACCTGCGCTTGTAACCAGACCGATCAGCCGTGAGCGAGGACGGCGCGTCCGACAGCGGCGCCTCTCGACTCGCCCACCGAACATTCCGGGGATCCCATGCTCAGAGCACTTTCGTCCACTTCCATGTTCTGGATCGGTGTCGCCGGGATTCTCCTGGGCATCGTCTTCGGCACGATCGTGCCGTTCTGGATCGCCCCCTACCAAGCCAACGGATCACCCACCGTCGAACAGATCATCAGCACCATCCCGGTCCTCACACGAATCGCGGAGGGCATCGGCTACTCGTTCGTCGCAGGAGCCTTCGTCGTTCGCCACTTCGAGAAGCGCGAACTCGTCGACGCTCGACGGTCCGTGCACTTCGTCGGCCGAGCAGCCCGGAAAGACGAGCAGTAGCCCCTCCGAGCAGTCCGCTGAAAGCGTCCCGCGGATCGATCCCCTTACAGGACACTCTCGGTCGCGAGTCGGTAGCTCCTCGTGGTGAGAGCCGCGTCACGCCTACTGTTCTCCCGTGGGAGAACTCAAGGTAACGAGCTCGGCGGCGATCGAGGCCGCTTCACGTCGCGCCGAGGGGTGGATACGCCGTGGTTGAACGCCTGGACAGCTGGGACCCGAGCAGACTCTCGCCGGACCGGCAGACACCACCCCGCCCACGA
>NZ_PSVN01000038.1:0-6221 GCF_002932235.1 Rathayibacter sp. AY1E3 | reverse complement strand
GTGCCGGGCGCGACGCGCGCCGCGGGGGGGGCGGCGTCCGCCCGTTGACTTCCCAGGTGCGCGGCCGTGCTCGCGGGTCCGGGGGCACTCACCGACTCGCGGTCCGTTCTCCTCCGGCTCCTGCTCCGTTCTCCTCCGGCTTCGACGACTGTCCAGGAGTTGTCGCACTCGAGCTCGAGTGCGACGACTTCTGCGCACTCGGCGACGACCGCTGGGACAGGCCCGGCGGCTCGCGACCACGCGGAAGCGGCCGTACTGGAGCGCGAGTACGGCGACTTCGGAGGAGTGGCGACCGGCTCGAGTGCGCGGGTCCGCGAGTGCTCAAGAGTTGTCGCAGTCGACGCCGAGTGCGACAAGTTCTGGACAGTGGGGGGAGGGGCTCCGGGTTAGGGCTCGCGAGTGCTCGGGAGTTGTCGCAGTCGAGGCCGAGTGCGACGACTTCTGGACAGTGGGGGGAGGGGCTCCGGGGTGAGGGCTCGCGAGTGCTCAGGAGTTGTCGCAGTCGACGCCGAGTGCGACGACTTTCGGACAGTGGGGGAGGGGCTCCGGGTGAGCGCTTGCGAGTGCTCAAGCGTTGTCGCAGTCGACGCCGAGTGCGACAAGTTCTTGGACAGTGGGGAGGCTCCGGGGTGAGGGCTCGCGAGTGCTCGGGAGTCGTCGCAGTCGCGGCCGAGTGCGACGACTTCTGGACGGTGGGCGGCGTCCGAGCGGCGTCAGGGACCCCGGCAGCACCCGTCAGGGACCCCGGCAGCACCCGTCAGGGACCCCGGCGGCACGCATCCGGGGCCCCCGCGGCGCGCGTCGCGCCCGGCACCCGCGACCTAGGGTGAGGGCATGCATCCGCTCGACGCCCAGGACCCGCTCGCGCACTGCCCCGAGCTGTTCGTCCGCACCCCCGAGGTCCGCTCCTACCTCGACGGCAACTCGCTCGGCCGGCCGCTGCGCGCGAGCGTCGCCCGGCTCGCGCGGTTCGCGGAGGAGGAGTGGGGCGGCCGCCTCATCCGCGGCTGGGAGGAGGGCTGGCTCGACATGCCGCTCGAGGTCGGCGACGCCCTCGGCTCCGCGGTGCTGGGAGCCGCGGCCGGGCAGACGGTCGTCGCCGACTCCACGACCGTCCTGCTCTACAAGCTCACCCGCGCGGCGATCGCCCGCCAGGCGGAGCAGGGGCGCGACGAGATCGTCGTGGACACCGACAACTTCCCCACCGACCGGTACGTGCTGGAGGGCATCGCGGCCGAGACCGGCAGCACGCTCCGCTGGATCGACTCCGACCCCGGGAGCGGCGTCGGCCCCGACGACCTCGCCCCGGCGCTCGGCGAGCGGACGGCGCTGGTGCTGCTCAGCCACGTCGCGTACCGCTCGGGGTTCCTCGCCGACGCCGCGGCGATCACCGCCCAGGCGCACGAGGCCGGCGCGCTCGTGCTCTGGGACGCCTCCCACTCCGTCGGCTCGGTGCCGCTCGAGCTCGACGAGTGGGGCGCGGACCTCGCGGTCGGCTGCTCCTACAAGTACCTCAACGGAGGCCCGGGGGCGCCCGCGTGGGCGTACGTCGCCTCCCGGCACCAGGGCTCGCTCGCGCAGCCGGTGCAGGGCTGGATGGGCGTCGCCGACATGTTCGAGATGGGACCCGGCTACCGTCCGGCCGAGGGGATGCGGCGCTTCCTCAGCGGGACTCCGCCGATCACGGGGATGCTCGCGATGCAGGACATGATCGCGCTGATCGCCTCGGTGGGCATGCCCGCGGTGCGCGCGAAGTCGGAGGCGATGACGGCGTACGCGCTGGAGCTGGCCGACGCGTGGCTGGTGCCGCGCGGGGTGCGGGTGGCGACTCCGCTCGACCCCGCCCGGCGCGGCTCGCACGTGACGATCGCGCACGAGTCGTTCGCCGGCCTGGTCCCGCGGCTGCAGGCGGAGGGGATCGTGCCGGACTTCCGCCGACCCGACGGCATCCGGATCGGCCTCTCGCCGCTGTCGACCACCTTCGCCGAGCTGGAGCTGGGCATGGCGGCCATCAGGGACGCGCTGGACTGAGCGGGCCGGGGCTCGGCGAGGCGGCTGTTCCCGGCCCCACCCCTGGCCTCACCGCGCGTCGCGCGTCCGGCGGGTGCTCTCCTTCTGCAGGGCCTCGACGAGCTCCGCCTTCGTCATGCGCGAGCGGCCGGAGACGTCCAGGCGCTTGGCGAGGTCCATCAGGTGCGCCTTGGTCGCGTTCGCGTCCACTCCGCCCGCCGTCTCGCCCCCGGGGGAGCGGCCGTGGCCCTCGGCGCGGGAGTCGGAGGGGCCGCTCTCGGCCTTGCGCTCCCAGTGGTCGCCGACCTTCTCGTACTCGTGCTTCAGCGCGGCGAAGGCCGTGCGGTGGGCGCGCTCACCGTCGCCGTAGCTGTCGACGGCCGAGTCGTGCGCGGCCGACCAGAGCTTCTGCGCGTGCTCGTCGGAGCGCTCGATGGTGGACGGGATCTGTTCCTCGCGGGGCATGGCGGCCTCCCTCTCGTCCTCCGACGCTACGTCGGGTCGGAGGCGCCGGTCACCCCGTTGACGAGCGCTCGGCGGGCGCCTCCGTCCCCGGAGCGCACTCGGGAGGCCGCTGCCGGTGTTCTCACCGGGCCGACGCCGATGATGGGGCGATGTTCATCCCGACCAGAGCCGCCGGTCTCGAGGCGCTCGACGACTTCGTCGCCCGCGCGGGCTCCGCCTACGCCCGCGACCGCAACCACGACCTCGGACCGTCCCGGGACAACGTCTCCGGACTCTCGCCCTACCTCCGCCACCGCCTCGTCACCGAGCGGGAGGTCGTCGCCGCGGTCCTCGCGCGCCACCGGCTGACCGCCGCGGAGAAGTTCGTCCAGGAGGTGTTCTGGCGCACCTACTGGAAGGGCTGGCTCGAGCAGAACCCGGATGTCTGGCGCCGCTACCGCCGCGAGGTGGCGGACTCCTCCGCGGGCGATCCTCCGCCCGGCTACCTCGACGCGATCGGCGGACGCAGCGGCATCGACGCGATGGACGCGTGGGTGAGCGAGCTCGTCGAGACCGGGTACCTCCACAACCACACCCGCATGTGGTTCGCGAGCATCTGGATCTTCACCCTCGGACTGCCCTGGCAGCTCGGCGCCGACTTCTTCTACCGGCACCTGCTCGACGGCGACGCCGCGTCCAACACCCTGTCGTGGCGATGGGTCGCCGGCCTGCAGACTCCGGGCAAGACCTACCTCGCCTCCGCGTCCAACATCGCGCGCTACACGGAGGGGCGCTTCTCGCCGAGCGGCCTCGCCACCACGGCCCCCGCGCTCACCGAGGAGCCCTTCCCGCCGCGGGCACCGCTCGAGCAGGACGACGTCGTGGGGACCTTCGGCGCCCGCCCCGGCCTCCTGCTGCACGAGGAGGACCTCGAGGCGGAGAGCCTGCTCGCCGAGCAGCCGGGTCTGGCTGAGCGCCTCGTCGCGTGCGCCGTCGCCGGGGACGCGGGCGGGCGCTCGCCGTCCGGAGTCTCCGACGCGGTCGCCGCCTTCACCGCCGCGGCGCTCGCCGACGCCGCCGAGCGCACCTCCGACTCCAGCGGCCGGCCGGCGCGGGTGCTGGCGGACGCGCGTGCCGCGACGGTCGTCGACTGGGCGGTCTCCGAGCGGATCGACACGGTGGTCGTTCCGTACGCTCCGGTCGGGCCCGTCGGCGAGCGGGTGGAGGCGCTCCGCTCGGCTCTCGCCGACGAGGGGGTCGCGCTCGTCACCGTGCGCCGCCGCTGGGACGGTGCGGCGTGGCCGTCGGCGTCGCGGGGGTTCTTCCCGTTCCGGAAGCGGATCCCGGCGCTGGTGCGCGACCTCGTCGAGCCCGCCGACGCGGCCCGCCTGTTCTGAGTGGCGTCCTGTGAGCCGCGTCCTGTGACCCGCGTCCTGTGACCCGCGTCCTGTAGGCCGCGTCCCGCGTCCCGCGTCCCGCATCCCGCATCCCGCGAGCCGCGAGCCGCGAGCCGTGTCCTGTGAGCCCCGTCCCGCGACCCACGTCCTGTGAGCCCCGTCCCGCGGAACCTGCCTGGTCCCGCGGGGCGGGTGCCGCTCAGCCGAGCAGGCGGTCGCGGAGGAAGTCGCTCGCGAAGCGGTCCGAGGGGTCCCACTCGGAGCGGAGGGTGCGCCACTCCTCGAGGTGCGGGTAGAGCGGCGCGATCTCGTCGGCTCCGGCGAGGAAGTGCTTGCCCCAGTGCGGCCGGGCGCCGAGCGGCAGCAGCGCGCCCTCGACGGCGGGGAGCACGGCGTCGACGCCGGCGCGGTCCTTCTTGAAGGTGAAGTGCACGCCGACGCTGTCGCGGCCTCCGGCGGGGGAGAGCCACTGGTCGTCGCCCGCCATGGTCCGCAGCTCCGTGATGAGCAGGACGTCGTCGATCCGCTCGCCGATCGCGCGCAGCGCCACGATCGCCTCGCGGACGTTCGCGCGCGGCACCATGTACTCGCTCTGGATCTCGTCGCCCGCGCTCGGCTCGCGGTCGAGGCGGAAGTGCGGCAGGCGCTCGGACCACGGTCCGACGGAGCCGCCGAACGGGTTCAGGTTGGAGTCGACACCCTCCGAGACGGCGAAGAGGCTCGCGGAGGCGGCGACCGCGCCCAGGTGCGTCGCGTCGACGTCGGCGACGGATCCCGCCGCCACCTTGGTCTTCAGCCACAGCTGCTCCACGGTCGGCGAGGACCAGTGGGTCATGAGGCTGACGCTGTAGGCGGAGGAGGTGATCGCGTCGAAGTCGTCGAGCACGCGCTCCCAGGGCAGGTCGACGAACGCGTCCTGGCGGACGTCGAAGGTCGGCTGGATGTCGAGGGTCACGCGGGTGACGATGCCGAAGGCGCCGAGGCCGACGACGACGCCCTCGAAGCCCGGCTCCCCGCGGCGGATCGTGCGCAGCGAGCCGTCGGCGGTGACGAGCTCGAGCGCCGAGACGGCGGAGGAGAGGTTCGCGTTGCGGTCGCCCGAGCCGTGGGTGCCGGTCGCGATGGCGCCGGCGACCGAGATGTGCGGGAGAGAGCCCATGTTGTGCAGGGCGTAGCCGTTGCTGTGCAGGTGTGCGGCGACGACGCCGTAGCGGGTGGCGCCGCCGACGGTGACGGTGCTCGCCTCGGCGTCGATCACGGGGTCGGAGGCGAGGCGCCCCAGGTGCAGCAGTGCGCCGGGGGTGTCGGGCAGGGAGTTGAAGGAGTGGCGGCTGCCGAGGGCGCGGACGCGCTCGTTCTCGCGGACGAGGCGCTGCACCTCCTCGACGGACTCCGGCTCGATGATGGCGGCGGCGCGGTACTCGTAGGTGCCCGCCCAGTTGCTCCGTGAGGTCATGGGTCCATTCTGCCGGGTGCGCGGGGGATTTGTTGTTGGTTGCAACGAATGGCATGGTAACGCACGGGACGCGGCAGGACGGAACGGCGTGGATTTTGTTCGGGGCGCACTCCGGGCCCCTGACGGGGAGGGCGGCGATGACCGCGCGCAGACGATCCCGCTCCGATCTGTTCCGGGTGAGCGTGAGCCTCCTGGTCACCATCGTGGTGGTGCTGCTCGTCCGGGCGACGGGGCCGTCGATGCGACGGCGACCCTCGTTCCGGTCCATCTGCTCGGCTGGCCGCTCTCCACCGCCCTCTCTGTGGGCTGGAGCGCCGCCTCCTCCTCGCGCCTCGACGAGCAGGCGCTGCGGAGCACCGCCGAGGAGGAGGCGCGCGGCGAGCGGCGCCTCCTCTCGCGGATGGCGGGAGCGACCGGGGCGACCGGCACGACGCTGCCGGCGGCGGTGCCGGCGATCGTGGTCACGGTGGCGATCGCGCAGAGGACGAAATCCCGCAGCGAGCCCCTCTCCATCGCCGCCGCCCTGCTCGCCGTCGCGAGCTCGTGGGTGCTGATGGTCTTCTCGGTCGCACGGGCCTGCCTGCGCCTCGAGTCGCGGTCGCCCCGGCGGTCGCAGGCGCGCTTCGCCTTCGAGGAGGCGCCGCACTTCAGTGACGACGCGACCCTCGCGCTCCTGCTGTCCACGATGGCGGCCACGGTCTCGGCCGAGATCCGCTCGAGAGAGGGCTGGCGCCTGGTGCGCGCGAACGTCGTCATCACGTTCGCCTTCGACTCGGTCATCATCGCGATGACGGTGTCGCTGCTGTTCGGCGGACTCACGGCCTGAGACGGCGGGAGCGGAGCGTCCGGCCGTCGCCGAGGGAGATGTCAGCGTCTCCACCGGCGCCGCCACCCGACTCCGCGCCGAGCCCGGC
>NZ_PSVN01000037.1:0-10551 GCF_002932235.1 Rathayibacter sp. AY1E3 | reverse complement strand
GGCCGGGGCGGGCGCCGAGGGGGTGGGCGGAGCAGGTGCATCCGGAGCGATCGGACCGGAAGCGAGGGCGTCCGGAGCGACGGTGTCCTGGGCAACGGGAGCAGCGGACTGCTCCGCTCCGCTCCCCGACGCCGCCACCAGCCGCACGTCGTCCGCGACGGCCTCCGCCTCCTCCGGGCCGGCCGCCGCGTTCAGCGCCGCGGCCGCCGCCTCCGCTCGCATCAGGGCCTCGGCGGCCTCCGCCTGCAGTCGGCGGGCAGCCTCCAGGGCCGCGCGCGCCTCGTCCCTCGCCGAGGCGAGCCCGTCGTCGTCACTCATGGGCTCAGCCTAGGTCGGCGGCGCCGGTCAGTCCTCGCGGACGTGCCAGGACTGTCCGTACCCGCCGTCGGCCTCGGGGCGGGCCATCAGCTCGAGGAACGGGTCGGCGCTGAACGCCTCCGGCCCGAGCACTCCGGCGCCGGTCCACACGCCGGTCGCGAGGAGCTCGAGCGCGACCACCGGGTTGAGCGCCGTCTGCCAGACCACGCACTGGGTGCCGTACTCGGCCATCGTCCACTCGTTGTCGCTCACGTGGTAGAGGTACACCTCGCGGCGGGCGCCGTCCTTCGTGCCCGAGACGAAGAGGCCGGCGCAGGTCCTGCCCGTCATCCGCGGGCCGATGCCGGCGGGGTCGGGCAGGGCGGCGGCGACGACGTCGCGCGGCGAGACCTCGACGGGACCGCCGGCCGAGCGGACCCGCAGGGGCTCGGTGCTGTCCAGGCCGAGGAGGTGGAGGGTGCGCAGGACGCCGATGAACTGCTCGCCGAGGCCGTACTTGAAGGTGACCTTCTTGGCGTCGAGCCAGCGCGGCATCAGCAGCACCTCCTCGTGCTCGACGTTCACGCACTCGACCGGGCCGATGCCCTCGGGGAACTCGAACACCTCCGGCTCCGAGAAGGGGACGGTGGTGTACCAGCCGCGGTCGCGCTCGAACACCACCGGCGGGTTCAGGCACTCCTCGATCGTGGTCCAGATGGAGAAGGACGGAGCGAAGATCTCGCGGCCGTCCGCGTCGTGCACGACGAGGTTCGCGCCGTCGCGCACTCCGAGCTCGTCGATCTCGTCGAAGAGGTGGTCGGAGGCGTAGCGGGCGAAGACGTCGGAGAGTCCCGGCTCCACGCCCATGCCCACCAGGGCGAGGCGGCCGCGGGAGGACCACTCCTCCGCCGCGGCGAACTGCTCGTCGCCGAGCTTGAGCCCCGTCAGCTCGTGGGGCCGCTCAGGGTGCGGGAGCGAGAGGCTCATCGCCATGTCGAGGTAGTCGGCCTCGGCGGCGAGCGCTCCGGCGAAGATCGTCGGGACGAAGCGCGGCTCGACGGCGTTCATCACGTGGGTCGCCCCGTGCGCGCGGGCGACGGTCTCGACGTTCTCGGCGTCGGAGGCGTCGATTCGCGCGGCGACGAAGCGGTCGTCGGCACCGTGCCGCTCCGCGATCCAGGCGACCGTGCGCTCGGCGCGAGCGAGGTCGTAGTCGCAGACGATGATCTGCTCGAAGAAGGAGCGGCGCGCGGCGATCTTCGCGAAGGCGTCGCCGACGCCGCCGGCGCCGACCAGGAGGATTCTCATGGGGACACCGTAGCGACGGATCGCGTCGTCCACCATGCCGAGCACCGACGGAATCGGAGCGGAGCGCGCCTTCCGGCCACCGGATCCGTCACGGGGCGGCCCGCTCCCCCTGCTCGAGCAGGCGGAGGAAGCCGGAGAGGTGCCCGAGGCCGGTGAGCGAGGTCGGGAGCGAGGCGGCGAGCGCCGGCGAGTGCACCAGGTACGCCGCCCACTTCGCGCGCGAGACCGCGACGTTCAGGCGGTTGGGCAGGAGGAGGAACTCCATCCCGCGCGGGACGTCGGCCCCGGAGGACGCGGCGAGCGACACGATGGCGACCACCGCCTCCCTGCCCTGGAAGAGGTCGACCGTGCCGACCGGGGTCTCCTCGAGGCCCGCGGCGTCGAGGGCGGTGCGGAGGAGCCCGCCCTGGGCGTTGTAGGGCGCGACGACGATGACGTCGGCCGCGGTCAGCGTCCGCTCGCCGTGCTCGTCGGTCCAGGCGCGGCCGACGAGGGAGAGGGCGATCTCGACGACGCGCCTCGCCTCGTCCGGCGAGGAGGTGGTGTCGCCCGCGTGCTCGACCGGGACGGAGTGCACGCCCGGCTCGACCCCCTCCAGGTGGCGCACCTGCGGCGCCCGCGACCGCAGCGCGCCCTCGTAGGACAGCTCGGAGACGGCGTCGGAGAGCGCCGGGTGCATCCGGTGGGTCTGCGCGAGGAAGTAGCCGTACTCCGGCGGGAGGACGTCGTGCCCGTCGGCGAGCCAGCCGAGCGCCGACTCGTCGACCGGCTCCGGGTGCGCGCCCTGGCTCACCTGGGGCAGCTGCTGCGGGTCGCCGAGCAGGAGCAGGCGCTGGGCGGAGACGGCCGATGCGATCGTCGGGGCGAGCGAGAACTGCCCGGCCTCGTCGACCACCAGGAGGTCGAGCGAGCGGCGCGGCACGGTGACCGGGTTCGCGAAGGTCCAGGCGGTGCCGCCGATGACGCAGCCGCCGCCCTCCTCGAGGACGGCGGTGAGTGCCGCCGCGTTCTTCACCGGCGCCCAGGGCGCCGCCTCGAGCGCCTCGGGCGATGTGCCGTTCTTGGGCACCTTCGCCACGCGGGAGGGATCGACGCCGCGGCCGACGACGGCGCTCAGCACGTTCTCGACCACCGAGTGCGACTGGCCGACCACGCCGATGCGCCAGCCGTGCTCGTTCACCAGCCGTGCGATCACGTGGGAGCCGACGTAGGTCTTGCCGGTGCCGGGCGGACCCTGCACGGCGAGGGTCGCCCGGTCGAGTCCGAGCAGAGTGGTGACGACCGCGCCGATCACGTCGTCGCCCTGCACAGGAGCGACGGCTCCCGGCGGCATGCGGCGGAGGACGTCGAGCGCCGGGTCGGCCAGCATCGCGGGCAGCGCGTCGAGGACCTCGCCGCCCCACTCCGCGATCGCCTCGGGCTGGGGCGCGGCGCGCGGCGGCGGCGCAGGGGCGAGGGCGACCGGAGCGTCGTCGTGCGGATCCTCCCCCGCCTTCAGGCCCTCCTTGAGGAGCAGGACGATCCGCTCCCCGTCGTCGTCGACCGCGAGGATCTCGGAGCGCTCGGAGGCGCCGCGCAGACCGGGACCGGGCGAGGGCGCACCAGGGGGCGCCGGGGCCTCGTAGACCAGGTACGGCGACGAGCCGGTGCCGAGCCGACTGCCGGGAGCGAGCCGGCCGAGGATCCGCAACTCGCGCGACTGCGTGCGGGCGCGCGGGAGCTTCGCCCAGTCGCGGACGACCTCGACCCGGTCGATCATCACGACGTCGCGGGTGTCCGCCCACTCGTCCAGCGGCTGCCGGAGGCGGTCGAAGTGCTCCTGCCAGAAGGTCTTGGCCTCGCGGCGGTGGTAGTCGTTCGCCGCGCCGGCGAGGGCGAGCGCGGTCTGGTCGGCCGTGCGCTCGCGCGGCTCGACCCCCTCGACCTGCGCCAGCAGTGCGACCGCGACCGGGTGCGGCTCGCGGGGCACGGGGATCTCGACCTCGAGCAGCGGCGGCAGCTCCTCGCGCGGCGGAGCGAGCTCCAGGAGCCAGTCGCGCAGGCGGAGCGTGGAGCGGCAGTCGTAGGCGTTGTACTCGGCGACGAGGTCGAGCCCGCGCTGCCCCTCGACAGGATCGGCCCTCTGTGCGGCGCGCGCCTCCACGTACATCTCGATGCTGTCGGCGGCGTTCG
Source organism: Rathayibacter sp. AY1E3 (assembly GCF_002932235.1). Classification (NCBI taxonomy): domain Bacteria; kingdom Bacillati; phylum Actinomycetota; class Actinomycetes; order Micrococcales; family Microbacteriaceae; genus Rathayibacter; species Rathayibacter sp. AY1E3. The sequence continues at coordinate 6,774 of NZ_PSVN01000037.1, read as the reverse complement.
TGACGCCGGACGCGTCGCGCTCCTCCTCGCCCATGTAGAGCGGCTCCAGCTTCTTGAGCGAGTAGCTGCGCGAGCCCACGCGGAGCGCCCGCCGCACCACCGGGTACAGGTCGACCAGGACGCCGTCGCGCAGGAGCGCGTCGACCTCCTCCTCGCCGACCCCGTGCCGGAGCGCGAGCGAGAGCAGGTGGCTGCGCTCGTAGGAGGCGTAGTGGTAGACGTGCATCCGGGAGTGCGCGGCCCGGCGCGCCCGCAGGAGCGCGAGGAAGTCGAGGAGCGCCCGGCGCTCGGCCGCGAGGTCGTGCGCCCAGAGCGCGGTGAAGCGCTCCTGGTCGTCGACCATGCCGAAGAGGTAGTCGAGGCCCCACTCGCGGTTGTCCTCGGTGTAGAGCGGGTCGCCCTCGAAGTCGAAGAAGAGGTCCCCCGGGTCGGGGGCGGGCAGCCCGGCGAGCACGGAGGCGTCGATCACCTCGACGGCCGGCACCGGCGAGGACTCCGACCGCAGCTGCAGCCGCGCCTGGGCGCGCAGGCCCTCGAGCGTGCCCGCGCTCAGCCCGGGGACGGGGCCGTTGTGCTCGGCGAGCGCGTCGATGGTGAGCACGCCGGCCGCCCCGAGCTTCGCCCGCTGGTCGAGCCGCATCCCGGCGACGAGGATCGGATCGCGGTGCGCCTGGACCTCGTGCGCGCAGACGGAGCAGCGTCCGCAGGAGGGGTAGCGCGGATCGCCCCACTCCAGCGGCTCGTCGGCGGCGAGGCGCTCGTCGAGCACGGCGCGGAGCCGGGCGCGCTGCACCCGCTGGACCGGGGCGACGACGGCCAGCTCGTGGCTGGTGACGGAGCCGTCACCGAGCACGAGGTGCACCTGCTCCCCCACGCGGATGCCGCGCGCCTGCATCTGCTCGGCGTAGGCGGCGAGCTGCAGCAGCGCCGGGATCTTCGCGTGCCGGGCGAGCTTGGTGTCGTAGACCTCGTAGGCGCCGTCGGCGGTGCGGAGGAGGAAGTCCGAGAAGCCCAGGAACTCGCCGTCGAAGAAGGTGGCCTGGTAGAGCACGTCGACCCCGGCGCGCATCGCCTCGACGGCCGCCTCGGCCGCCGCGGGGTAGCCGGCGGGCTCGGGGCGCTCGAACTCGAGCACCTCGTGCGTGCGCTTCAGCTCGGCGAGGAAGCGGTGCTCGTGCTCGTCGCCGAGCACCGCGGTGCGCTCGAGCATCCCGTCCCTCTCGGCCTCGAGGCGCGGCGCGCGGCCCAGCAGGGCGTCGAACCGGCGGAGGACGGCCCACTCGCAGGCCGCCCAGTTCGACAGGTCGGTGGGGCTCGTGACCACGCGGCCGGACTCCAGATACACGCGACTCCTTCCGCGACCACCGGGCGGCGATCGGCTCCAGGCTAGGGCGCCCCTCCGACACTCGTGCGGCCTCGGCCACCACCCGCGCCGCTCCGGCTCCGCGTGGCAGGCTGGGCCGATGACCCGCGCTCGCTTCGAGATCATCCCGGCCGACGACATCGGCGAGCGCGCCGCACGGGCGTTCCCGGACCCCTCCGCGGTGACGCTGACCGTGACCAGCCTGCCGAAGCACGGGACCGGGCGGACCGTGGACTGCGCGGTCGCGCTGGCCGGGCGCGGGTTCCGCGTGGTGCCCCACCTGGCGGCGCGGAACGTCGAGGGCCGCGCCGCACTCGAGCGGGTCCTCGGGCGGATGGGCGAGGCGGGGATCGACGAGGCGTTCGTGATCTCGGGCGACGCGTCCTCGGCGGCCGGCACCTACTCCACGAGCCTCGAGCTCATCCGCGACGCCCGCGAGATCTCACCCGGGCTGGCCCTGGACATCGCAGGCTACCCCGAGGGCCACCCGCACCTCTCCGACGAGAGCATCGAACGGCACCTGCGCGAGCGCGCTCCGTTCATCCGCTCGATCGTCACGCAGATGTGCTTCGACGTCGACGCGGTGGTCCGCTACGCCGACCGGCTCCGCGAGACGGGGATCACGGCCGATCTGTGGGCGGGGGTGCCGGGGCCGGTCGAGCGCTCGCGGCTGCTGACGCTGGGCGCGCGGATCGGAGTGGGCTCCTCGCTCGGCTTCCTGAAGCGGAGCACCTCGGTGGCCGGCGGGCTCCTCCGCGGACGCCGCTTCGACCCGTCCGCGTTCGTCGCGCGCCTGGAAGCGGCGGCGGGCGACCGCCTCGCGGGCCTGCACGTCTACACCTTCAACGAGCTCGACTCCCTCGCCGCCTTCGGCTGATCGGCGAGCCTCCGCGCTCCTCGGGCGCCGATCCTCGGGGCCTCGAAGCCCTCGCGCGGAGAGAACTGCGCCGGTCAGGTGGTGCGGCGGATCCAGATCGGCGGGTGCGGGAGCTCGGCCTCGGTGCGCAGGCGGCCGGCGAGCGGAGCCCAGACCACGAGCGCCACGCCGATCCCGAGCAGCAGGCCGCCGACGGTGTCGCTCAGCCAGTGGGCGCCGAGGTAGGTGCGGCTCGCCATCATCGCCACGGTGTACAGGAAGCCCGCGATCCAGACCCACAGCAGCGGGAACACCAGGGCCAGCACCATCGCCGTCGTCGCCGCGTTGGCGGTGTGGCCGGACGGGAAGGAGCCGTAGTCGCTGGTGACGAGCATGTCGGCCGGGCGGGCGCGTCCCACCAGCTCCTTGACGAGCTGAGTGGCGCCCACGCTGACCAGCGCGGCGATCGCGTAGTAGAGCGCGGCCCACCGCCTGCGGAACACCAGCAGCACGGCGACGATGCCGAGCGGGATGAGCGTCGTGCCGACGAGCCCCGCTCCGACCGTGTTCATGACGAGGGCCGGGATGTCCCAGACCGGCGAGCGGTGCTCGACGATCTCGTCCATCCACTCCACGTCGAAGCGGAAGGCCGAGGTGGGGCGGAAGGCGATCAGCACGGCGAGGAGCACCGTGAGCAGGATCGCGAGCGACGCGGAGATCAGCGGCCAGCGGCGGGAGACCCGGTGGGCCGCCTCCTTCGTCAGCAGCCGGGCGGCGACGTCGTCGGACGGCACCTGCTCGCGCATCCGCGCACGCTGGACGGCGTCGGGGCGCGCGATTCCGGGCTCGGTCGACAGGCGGTCGTCGCGGTGATCCATCCGGACATGATGCCGTCACACGGCGTTCCCCCGCTGGGGGTTGCGGGGCGGCTCGGCCGACGGTTCGGAAGCCCGGCGTCCGTGCGCCGGGTTCGTGGCACGGTCCGACCGGCCGTGCGGATGCCCGGCCTTCCCCCGCGGGGGTCTCGCGGCGCGGCTCAGCCGGCCGCGCGGGCCAGGCGGGCGGCGCGGAGGGCGTCGAGCCGGGTCGGCTCGGAGGAGCGGGCGAGGAGCCGCGCGGCGACGGCGCTCACGCGGGAGTCGTCCGAGGCGGAGGCCCGCTCGAGGGCGGCGGCCGCGTCGGGACCGGTGATCGAGCCGAGCGCCATCGCGGCCGAGACCGCGAGCGCGGAGTCGTCGCTGCCGGCGGCCCCGTCCAGCGCGTCGACGGCAGGACGCGCGTCGTCGCCCAGGTAGCCGAGTGCGGCAGCGGCGTGACGCCGGACCGGCACGGACCCCTCGCGGAGGGCCTGCTCCAGACCGGGGACGGCCGCGGCGCCGAAGGAGGCGAGGACGTCGGTGAGCACGTTCTGCGCCTCCGCGTCGTCGTCGCCGAGCAGGCCGAGCAGGACCGGCAGCGCGCGCTCGTCGCCGAGGCGGCCCAGCGCGAAGCGGGCCTTCGCGGCGACGGCGGGCTCGGAGTCGGCGGCCAGCGGGGCGATGTCGTCGAGCGTCGCCGGGTCGAGGATCTTGCTGAGCACGTGCAGCGCCTGCGTGCGCACCCGGGGCTCGCGGCCGAGCGCCTCGCGGGCGACGGGGACGGCGGCGGAGCCGAGGCGGCCGAGCGACCAGGTGAGCACGTCGCGGACGAAGAAGTCCGGCTCCTCCCACAGGTGCGCGGCGAGGGGCTCGGCGGTGGCGGGCTCGGCGAGCTCGCCCAGGGTCATCGCCGCACGGAGGCGGACGTCGCGGTCGGGGTCGGAGAGCTCGGCGAGCAGGGCGGAGGAGTCGCGGGAGGACATGGGAGGGGACTGTAGCAGCGGCGCTCGGGAGCGGATCCAGCGAGGGCCCGAACGCCCGCGAGGAGCCGCAGGAGCGGGGCGTGCCGGACCGCCGGGACCCGGAGCCGAGCGCTCAGTCCTGCAGCGCCGGGACGCTCCTCGGCCGGACGATCAGCCAGAGCGCCAGGATCGACACGGTCGCCGTCGCCATCATCACCACGGCCATCGGCACGGCCGAGCCGGCGCCGAAGACCCCCGAGATCGGCGACAGCAGTCCGGCGGTGCCGAAGTTGACCGCTCCGAGCAGCGACGCGGCCGTCCCCGCCTCCCGGCCGTGGTTGACCAGGCCGAGGACCTGCACGCACGGGAAGCTGAAGCCGCAGGACGCGATGAAGAACCACAGCGGGACGAGCGTGCCCCAGAGCCCCAGCCCGAGCACGTCGAAGAAGGCGATCAGGCCGGCGGAGGTGAACAGCGTCAGCGTCGTGATCGCGAGGATCCACTGCGGCCCGATCCTCCGGCTGAGGTAGGAGGACGCCTGCACGCCGAGGACGACGCCGAGCGAGTTCACGGCGAAGAGCAGCCCGTACTGCTGCGCGTCGAATCCGTAGAGGCCCTGGAACAGGAACGAGGAGCTGGAGAGGTAGGTGAACAGGCCGGCGAAGGTCATGCCCCCGATCACCGCCACTCCGAGGAACACGCGGTCGCTGAGGACGGCCCGGTAGCGCTGCACGAGCGAGCGGTGCTCGCGCTCGTGGCGGGCGGCGCGGGGCCGGGTCTCGACGACGAGCAGGCCGACGGCCGCGACGACCAGCACGCCGTAGGCGGCGAGGAAGACGAAGATCCCGCGCCAGTCCATGATCAGCAGCAGCTGGGAGCCGATGACCGGCGCGAGCACGGGCGCGAGGCCCGACACCAGGGCGAGCCGGGACAGCATGCGCACCAGCGGGCGTCCGCCGAAGAGGTCGCGGACCATCGCCATCGCGACCACGCCGCCCGCCGCCGCGCCGGCTCCCATCAGGAAGCGGAAGACGCCGAGGGTGACGATCTCGGGGGCGAGCGCCGCGCCGACGCAGGCCAGCACGTGCAGAGAGGTGGCCAGGAGGATCGGCAGGCGCCGGCCGACCGCGTCGCTCCAGGGGCCCACGACCAGCTGGCCGAGTGCGAAGCCGAGGGTCGTGCCGGTGAGGGTCAGCTGGACCGCCGCCTCCGACACGTTCAGCTCGCTCTGCAGCGCGGGGAACGCCGGCAGGTAGAGGTCGATCGTGAACGGCCCGAGGGCGGTCAGCGAGCCGAGGACGATCACGTAGACGAGGCGCTGGCGGGCCGTCAGGGCGTCGCCCGGGTGGCGGTGCACCGGGAGGGAGGCGGTCGGAGTCGAGGCGGGAGTGGACACGGAGTGCCTTCCTGCGCAGGGCGCAGCGGGGTGGGAGGGAGGGAGGCGGCCGGTGTCGTCCTCGGCGCGGGAGCGGACCTCGTCGGCTCCATGCCGCTCGGTCGAATCAATTCGATCATGTGTCGGACAGGGGCGCCACCCCTCGGACCGCCGTCGGGTCAGACCGGGTGGAGCGGAGTGCCGAGCGGGTCGGCGAGCAGGCGCTCGAAGGCGAGCTCGGCGGCGCCCAGCATGAGCAGATCGGCGCCGAGCTCGGTCCGCACGATGCGCACGGAGTCGAGCGCGACCCGGAAGGGGCCGCCGCGGCCCAGGCGCTCCTCCAGGAATCCCGGCGCGACTCCTACCAGCGCCCCGAGGAAGCCGCCCAGCACCACGAGCTGCGGGTTGAACACGTTGATCACGTTGCGCAGGGCGACCGCGAGGTGCCCGAGCTGGCGCTCGACCTCGGCGCGGACGGCCGGGTCCTCGGAGGCGGCGAGCGCCTCCTCCAGCCGCTCGCTCTCGTCGAGGCCGAGCACGGTGAGCAGCTCGGCGCGGCCGACCTCGGTCTCGAGGCAGCCGACGGCGCCGCAGTGGCAGTCGATGCCCGCGCTGTTGACGAGGGTGTGGCCGATCTCCCCCGCGTAGCCGTCGATGCCGTGCAGAGGCGCGCCGCCGACGATGACGCCGGCGCCCACTCCGCTCGCGCCGCCGTTGAGGTAGACGAGGTGCGAGACGTCGCGGCCGGCGCCGAGGACGCTCTCGGCGAGTGCACCGAGGTTGGCGTCGTTCGCCGAGAGGACGGGCAGGCCGGTCGCGTCCGCGAGCATGCGGGAGAAGGGCTCGTCGTCCCAGCCGAGGTGCGGGCCGACCCGGACGAGGCCGTCGGCGTCGCGGACGAGGCCGGGCACCGCGACGCCGATGCCGACCGTCCGCGTCTCCTCGGGCAGCTCGGCGAGCAGCTCGGCGACCGCCTCGGCCGCCAGACGGGCGGCGGCCTCGGCGGTGGGGACGGAGGCGGAGCGGCGGATGCGGCGGCGGACGACGGCGTCGACGCCGACCACGGCGACCGTGACGGCGTCGATCTCGGGGTTCACGGCGAGCGCGACGACTCCGGGATCGGCCTCGACGACGGGGCTCGGCCGGCCGACCTGGTTCGGTGTGGCGGGTTCGCGCTCGCGCACGATGCCGAGCTCCACCAGCTCGCCGACCAGCGCCGCGATCGTGGAGCGGTTGAGGCCGGTCAGGCGGGTCAGCTGCGAGCGGGAGCGGACCTCGTCGGCTCCATGCCGCTCGGTCGAATCAATTCGATCATGTGTCGGACAGGGGCGCCACCCCTCGGACCGCCGTCGGGTCAGACC
>NZ_PSVN01000036.1:0-11170 GCF_002932235.1 Rathayibacter sp. AY1E3 | reverse complement strand
GGGGTTGTCGCTCGCCGCCTTCTCGGTCTTGGCGTTTGCGTCTTCGCCGGCTTTGGCCGGGGCCGGGCGGGGTGGGAGCGGTGCCCTCGGCGGGCGCGTCCGTCGACGGCGCACCGGTGGACGGCGCACCGGTCGAGGTGGAGTGCAGCGGTGTGGCGCTGGAGGTCGGCGTGCTCGACGGCGTCGCGGCGAACGCGGCGGTCGAGCCGAGCGCGACGAGTCCGAGGGCGCCGACGGCGATGCCGATGGTCAGGGCGCGCTTCTTCGGACGGCGCGGCCCGAAGCTCGAGCCCTTCTCGGCGGGGGTGGTCGACTCGGTCATGGGTGTCTCCTCGTTCCGGCCCGGTGCCGACCCCGTTCGGGATCGGTTGCGGCCGGTTCCATTTCAGATTCGAAGGCGAATCTGAAGCCGGACTTAAGAACAGACCCTCCACAGCAGACGCCGGGTGCGCCCCGATCCGCGGCCCCTAGGTTCGAGCACATGCCCTCCTCCGCCCGTGTGCTCCTCATCGAGGACGACGACGCCATCCGCTCCTCCGTCGAGACCGCGCTGCGCAGCGAGCGCTTCACGGTCCGCGGTCTCGTCTCCGGCGAGGACCTCGCCCGCGAGCTGAGCACCTTCGCTCCGGACCTGGTGATCCTCGACTGGATGCTCCCCGGCCCGAGCGGCATCGTGCTCGCCGAGCGGATCCGCCGCAGCAGCGACGCGGCCGTGATCATGCTCACCGCCCGCGACGCGGTCGACGACCGCCTCCGCGGCTTCGACGAGGGCGTCGACGACTACGTGGTGAAGCCGTTCGTGCTCGCCGAGCTCGTCAAGCGCGTGACCGCCGTGCTGCGCCGCCGCGGCCGCATCCCGTCCGTCGTCGAGATCGGCGACCTCGTCGTCGACCCGGAGTCGGGCCGCGCCCGCCGCGGCGGCGTCGCCCTCGACCTCACCGCGACCGAGTTCCGCCTCCTCGCCTTCCTCGCCGGGAACCGCGGCCGCACCCTCACCAAGACCCAGATCCTCACGCAGGTCTGGGGCTACGACCACGTCGACCCGAACCTCGTCGAGGTGCACCTCAGCTCCCTCCGCAAGAAGATGGAGGCGCATGGCGACCGGCTCGTGCACACCGTCCGCGGCCTCGGCTACCGGGTGGAGGCGTGAGCCGCTCCCAGCCGGGCGCCCTGCGGACCGGCTCGCTCCGCCTCCGCACCGTCCTGGCCGTGCTCGCTCTGCTGGCCGTGCTGCTCCTGGCCCTCTCGGCGACGGTGCAGGCGGTGCTCGGCGAGCGCCTCCGCGACCAGATCGAGGAGCGGCTGCAGGACCGCGCCTCCGCCGCCGCCGCGCTGGTCGGCACGATCGCCGACGACGCCCTCGCCTCCCGCCTCTCGGCGCAGGGCGTCTCGGTGCGGATCACGAGCCCCGAGGGCGAGGACGTCGTGGCCGGGCCGAGCCCGGAGCAGCTGCGACTGGGCCCGGGAGCCGCCGACCAGCTCGGAGAGCCGCCGTCGCCTCCCGGCACGAGCTCCTCCTCCGGAGCCGTCCCGCCCCGAGCCGCGTCCGCCGCCGTCACCGTCGTCTCGAGCAGCGTCGCCGCCGACGACGAGCTGATCACCCTCGAGTCGACCCTCAGCGACGGCACCCGCCTCGAGCTCACCAGCGAGGCCGGATCGGTGGGCAGCACCCTCGCGCAGCTGAACGGGATCCTGCTCGCCGCGTCGGCCGTGTTCCTCGTGCTGGCCGCCCTCGCGCTGATCGTCGTGGTCCGCGCGACCCTCCGGCCCCTCGAGCGGATGACCGACGTGGCCCGCGACATCGCGCACGGCGACCGCGGGCGGCGGCTGCGCCCCTCCCGTCCGCGGACCGAGCTCGGCCGCACCGCGACCGCGTTCGACGAGATGCTCGACGACCTCGAGCAGGCCGAGCGCAGCGCCCTCGCCGCCGAGGCGACGGCCCTCGCGGCGGAGCAGCGGATGCGCGCGTTCGTCTCGGACGCCGCGCACGAGCTGCGGACGCCGGTCGCCGGCATCCAGGCCGCCGCCGACGCGCTCGTCCGCGGCGACGGCGGCGAGCAGGAGCGCGAGCGCCTCTCCGTGCACGTCGTGCGGGAGTCGCTGCGCGCGGGCCGCCTCATCCAGGACATGCTGCTGATGGCGCGGCTGGACGAGGGCCTGGCTCTGGAGTCGCGTCCGCTGGACCCCGCGGGCGTCGCCGAGGCCGCGATCGAGCGCCAGGAGCTGCGCCGCCCGGGCCTCGCGATCGAGCTGCACCGGCCCGCCGAGCCGCTCCTGGTCAGCGCCGACGCCGACCGGCTGGCCCAGGTGCTCGGCAACCTCCTCGAGAACGCCGCCCGCTTCGCCCGCTCCCGGATCGACGTCGCCGTCGAGGCGGCCGCCGACTCCGTCACGATCACCGTCGACGACGACGGCCCCGGCATCGCCGAGGCCGACCGCGAGCGCGTCTTCGACCGCCTCGTCCGCCTCGACGACGCCCGCAACCGCGCCGACGGCGGCTCGGGCCTCGGCCTGCCGATCGCGCGCGGGCTGGCCCGGGCCCTCGGCGGCGACCTCGTGGCGGAGGCGGGGCCCGTCGGCGCCCGCTTCCGGGTGACGCTGCCTCGCGCGGGGTGACGCCGTCCCGCTCCCCCTAGGCTCGACGGGCGCGCGGGCCCCGCTCCGCCCGAACGGCAGGAGTGGCTCCATGGACAGGGACGACGCGGAGCAGCGTGTCCGGCAGGCCCGCGACGAGGCCCCGAGGTTCGGGAGCGGTCCCCTGCTCGCCACCTTCACCGTCCGGCACCGCCGCGGACTCGACGTCGCCTTCGTGCTCGACGGCGCCGACGGCGACTTCCAGATCGGCATGGGCGCCGCGTCCGACGACTTCCGGAGCGTCCTCACCGTCGGCGTCGACCGCGAGGACGGCCGCATCCGCGGCGTCTCCAGCTGGACCGTCGACGGCCGCGAGAGCCGCGTGCCCGTGCGGATCCTGCACCGCTCCGCCACCGTGGTCATCGTGGAGGCCGCTCCCCTCCCCCTCGACCGGCGCCCGTCCTCGCTCAAGTGCTGGTCCTTCCTCCGCCGCGCCTCCGCCGACCACCACTCCGACGTGCTCGGCTTCGTGTCCCCCGACCTGGCCGACCTCCCCCCGGTCCGACTCCTCACCGATCCGCGGGCGCGGCGCGGGCGCTGAGCCGGCCTCCCGCGCGAGGCGGCGGATCCCGCCCGACCCGCAGGCGCCGGTGCGATCATGCGCTGACGCGACCCGCCCGGAGGTCCGCCCGACCCGGAGGAGCGCTCGTGACGCAGGAAGTGCAGTCGACCCGGCTGCGGTCGCTCGGAAGCGAGGCGTTCCTCGGGGCGACGGTGGTCGTCGCGGCGGCGTGGTCGGGCGCCCGGGCGTTCCAGCTCTACGGAGGGTGGGGCGTGGTGCTCGCGGTGGCCGCGGTGATCGTCGCGGGGCTCGGCTTCGGGATCCGACGGCGCGTCGAGGAGCGGTGGTCCCGACCGATCCTCGAGAGGCTGCGGGCCGAGCATCCGGACGGCGGCGTCACCGCGGTGCTGAACACTCCGGAGACACTGGCCTCGCTGCGGACGCTCGCGGTCGCCGGAGCCGCGGTCGACCTCCCGGCGCTGCGCGCGGCGAAGCCGGACCCCGTGCTGCTGGCCGTCGTCACCGCGAGGGCGCTCTCGCTGTTCCGTGCCAACGCGGACCTCTCGCCGATCGCGTTCCTGCCCCTCACCGCCGGGGACGCCCCCGAGTCGGTGACGGGCTACCACCACGGTCACGCGCTCGCGGCTCCCGTGCTCACGGTCCGGCAGCAGGGGACGGAGCAGCGGCTCGCCCTCTTCCCCGCCGACGGCGCGCGGACGATCACCGGTGTCCTCGGCCGCTGAGCGAGGCCCGCTGCGCATCGCCGGGAGTCTCCGCCCCGCGGCGGATCCGGCAGCGCCGAGCCGCGCGTAGCGTCGGGCGATGGACATGTCACTGCTCGGCACCAGCGTGATCGCCGCCCTGTGCGGGGCCGCGTATCTCGGAGTCGCGATCCTCGCGGTCGCGCAGGTCCTCCGCTCCGGCCTCGATCCCCTGCGGAAGGGCGTGTGGACGATCGCCGTCGTGGTGGCGCCCTTCCTGGGGTCGATGGCGTGGTTCCTCGTCGGGCGGCCCGGAGCCCGAGTCTGAGACGCGGCTCAGCCCGCACCCATGCCTACGATCACCGATCGCGCAAGCACCTGCTCGCGGGGCGCCCGCGCGTCAGCATGAGCGGGATGGACACGATCGAGGAGGCGGGCGCCTGGGCGCGCGCTCTGGTGCGCCGCGAGTTCGGCGTCGGCCTCGTCGACCTGGAGCCCGTCGTCGGCGGACTCGACCACGGAGCGCGCGTCTGGTGCGCGGCCGACGGCTCCGGAGCGCTCTGGAGCGTCAAGGCGTCGGCCCGCGACGGGCGCTTCGGCCTCGCGCTCTCGGCGTCGCTGGGCGAGTCGGGGGTGCCGGGCGTCGCGGCGCCGCACCGCGCCTCCGACGGGCGCCCCTGGGCGGAGGACCGGGGGCTGCGGGTCTCGGTCGCGCCGTGGATCCTCGGCGAGGACGCGGTCGACTCCGGCGAGGACGCCCTCGACTGGGAGGGGTTCGGCGCGGTCCTGCGCTCCGTGCACGACGCCGAGCCGCCGACCCTCGCGCCTCCCGTGCGGCGGGGCATCCGCCGCGTCCGCCGTCCGCTCGCCGACCTCCTCGCCGAGACCGACGAGAGGATCGACGCGCAGCCGGAGTCCCGCCCCCTCCTCACCGCGCTGTGGCGCGGTAACCGCTCCCGCCTCGACGCCCTCGCCGGCGCCGAGCGGCGGCTGAAGCGCGCCCGCACGCCCACTTCCCGCGTGCCCCTCCACGGCGACCCGCATCCCGGCAACGTCGTCATCGACGAGAGCGGCCGCCCCTGGCTGATCGACTTCGACGAGGCCACCGTCGCCCCGCGGGAGGCCGACCTGCTCCTGATCGAGCTGGGCGTCATCTACTCGCGGCCGATCAGCGACGTGCAGCGCTCGGCGTTCCGCGCGGGCTACGGCGAGGCCCTGATCGACGACGAGCGGATCGTCCGCTTCGGCTGCGTCCGCGCGGTCGAGGACGTGGCCGCCACTGTCGCGCTGGCCCTCGCCGACCCGGAGCCGGAGGAGCGCGAGGCCGCCCCCGTGCCCGCCTCCCGCCTCGGCCGCGCCGCCTCGGCGCTGCCCGTCCCCACTCCGCTCGACCTGCTCGCCGGCCAGCTCGGCCCGCACGGCCTCGTCTCGCTCGTCGAGACCGCCCTCCGCCGCCCCGCCTGACGCGGCCCTCCGACCCCGCCCCCCGTCCGACCCTTCACAGCAGGAGACCACCCATGCGCAGACGATTCATCCCCCTCGCCGCCGTCCTGGCGTCGACCGCCGCCCTCACCGGCTGCAGCGGCTTCGGAGGAGGAGGCGGCGGTTCGGCCGACGCCGACTCGATCACCTTCACCACCTGGGCCAGCGAGTCCGAGCAGGCGGCCTTCGAGTCGCTGATCACCGACTTCGAGGCCGAGCACGAGGGGGCGAGCGTCGAGCTCAACGTCGTCCCCTACGACCAGATGTTCAGCAACATCGACGCGCAGCTGTCGTCGGGCGAGGCCCCCGACGTGTTCCGCGTCGACTACGGCAACCTCGGCGTCTACTCCAGCCAGGAGCAGCTGCTCGACCTGACCGACCGGATCGACGACTTCGACTCCTTCACGCCCGCGTTCCAGGAGGCCGTCTCCTTCGAGGGGAAGCCCTACGGCGTCCCGCACCAGACCGACGTGTCGGCGCTGCTGGTGAACACGCAACTGCTCGCGGCGGCCGGCATCACCGACGTGCCGACCACCGCCGACGAGGCGTGGACCTGGGAGGAGTTCGCCGACGCCTCCGCGAAGCTGCGCGCGAGCCTGCCCGCCGAGCAGTACCCGTTCGTCTACAACTGGCAGCTCGGCGGCACGCCCCGCTGGCTGAGCTGGCTGTTCGAGGCCGACGGCACGCTGCTGGAGGAGGACGGCACCACTCCGGCGATCGACTCCGCCGCCGGCGCGAAGGCGCTGGACTTCACGAAGAGCTTCTTCGACAACGACTGGGTCCCGCCGACCAGCTCGGTGAAGTCCGCCACCTACGCCGACTCCTTCTTCACGGAGCAGACCGCGGCGATGGCCTTCGCCGGGTCCTTCCTCGTGCCGGACATCGACGACCTCGCCGACTTCGAGTGGACCGCCACGCCGATGCCCGTCGACGAGCGCGGCGCGACCGACCTCGGCGGCAACGCCCTCGTCGCCACGGCCGACACCGACAACCCGGAGCTCGCGACCGAGTTCCTCTCGTTCATGACGCAGGCCGACACCATGGCCGAGTTCTGCGCGGCGACGAACGAGCTGCCCACCCGGTCCGACATCGACCCCGCGTCGATCGACTTCGCGGTGCGCCCGGACGTGATGCCCGTGTTCGTCGAGCAGGCCGCGACGATCACCCCGCGGGACGTGCAGCAGCTCACCTCGCCGTTCCTCGCGAAGATCTCGGTCGCGATGCAGGACCAGCTCGAGGAGGCGTTCGTCGGCGGACGCAGCACCGAGGAGACCCTCTCCGGCCTCGACGCGGCCATCCAGCAGGCGACCAGCTGATGACCGCCACCACCCTCCGCGGCCGGGCGGGCTCCTCCGCCCGGCCGCGGTCGGCCCGCAGGCGCGAGGCCCTCGCCGGCTTCGGCTTCGTCGGCCCGAACCTGCTCCTGATGGCGCTGTTCCTGTTCGTGCCGATCCTCTGGGCGATCCAGCTCTCGTTCCAGGAGTCGCGCGGCTTCGGCACGCCCGAGTGGGTCGGCTTCGCGAACTACCTGCGGATGGGCGCCGATCCGGTGTTCTGGCAGAGCCTGGGCAACACGCTCCTCTTCACCGCGGTCACCGTGCCGCTCGAGCTCGCCGGCGGCCTCGGCCTGGCCGTGCTGCTCAACTCCGTGCTGCCCGCGCGCGGGATCTTCCGCACGGTTATCGTGCTGCCCCTGGTGATCTCGGGCGTCGCCTCCGGGATGATCGCGGTCACGATCTTCAGCGAGTCCTCGGGCATCGTGAACAAGGTGCTGAGCTCGCTGGGCGCCTCGCCGGTCGCGTGGCAGTCGGACGGCTCCGCGGCGATGATCTCGGTGATGCTGACCGCGGTGTGGCTGCGGATCGGCTTCAACATGGTGATCTACCTGGCGGGCCTGCAGAGCGTCTCGCCCGAGCTCTACGAGGCCGCGCGGATCGACGGAGCGACGCGCTGGCAGCAGTTCCGCGCACTGACGGTGCCGCTGGTCGGCCCGTCCACCTTCTTCCTGCTGATCATGAACGTGATCGCCTCGTTCCAGGTCTTCGACATCGTCTTCGTGATGACGGGCGGCGGCCCCGGCTTCTCCACGTCGGTGCTCGGCACCTACGCGTACCGCAACGGCTTCCAGGTCCGAGAGCAGGGCTACGGCGCCGCGCTCGGCGTCGTCATCCTGATGGTCTCCCTCGCCTTCACCTACCTGCAGTGGCACACGAGCCGCACGCGTGACCTCGTCGACTAGGAGCCCTCATGTCGTCCTCCACCGTCACCACGCCCGCCGCGGTCGCCGCGGCCACCGCCCGCGAGACCCCGCGCCGGCGTCCCTCCCGCCGCGACGGCTCCCGCTCCGGACTCGTCGTCCGCCTCGTCGTCGCGATCGTCGCCTCGGCGGTCGTGTTCTTCCCGCTGTACTGGATGCTCGTCATCGCCTTCTCGCCGCGCGGCGAGGTGTTCGCGCCCGGCCCGCCCCGCTTCTGGCCGAGCGAGATCTCGTTCGAGAACTTCGCGACGGTGTTCGCGCGCTTCCCCGTGGGCGAGTGGTTCGTCAACTCGGTCGTGATCGGGGTGTTCGTCACGGTGTTCACCGTCGTGGTGAACCTGCTGGCCGGCTGGGGCTTCGCGCGGCTGCGCTTCCCGGGGCGGAACCTGCTGTTCCTGCTCGCACTGGCCACGATGATGATCCCGGTGCAGGCGATCATGGTCGCGCAGTTCAAGCTCGTGACCGGACTGCAGATCTACGGCACCTACTGGTCGGTGATCCTGCCCGGAGCGGCGGCGGCCTTCGGGATCTTCCTCGCCCGGCAGTTCTTCCTCTCCATCCCGGAGGAGCTGATCGAGGCGGCGCGGATCGACGGCGCCGGCCACCTGCGGGTGTTCCTGCAGATCGTGCTGCCGCTCTCGAAGCCGCTGATCGCCGTCCTGATCCTGCTGACTCTGCTCGGCAGCTGGAACGACTTCGCCTGGCCGCTGATCGCCCTGAAGGACAACGAGCTGTTCACGCTGCCGATCGGCCTGCTTTACCTCAAGGGCCAATCGACGCCGGACTACAGCGCGAGCATGGCGCTGGCGCTGGTGTCGGTGCTGCCGATGGTGCTGCTGTTCCTGTGCTTCCAGCGCTACTTCGTGCAGGGGTTCGCGCGCAGCGGCATCCGGTGAGGTCGGGCGGCGGCACGGGCGGGGGCACGGGCGGCGGCACGGGCGGCGTGGAGCGGTCGCCGCGGCCGGACGCTCCTGACCGGACGGGGCAGGAGAGAGCAGGGCAGGAGAGGACAGGGAAGGAGTGGGCCGACGGACGCGGCGGGCGGCGGGCAGCGGGCGCCGGAGAACGTGAATCACGTGGAGGTCGTCCGGTCGTGATCTCCCGAGGTCGACGGCTCTCCTGCGCGGCGGGGGCGTCCGCCAGCCGGAGCGGGACGGGAGCGGACCGGGACGGAGGGGCGGACCGGGGACAGGGACGGACCGGGACACGGGCGGACCGGGACGCGGTGGCCGACGCCCCGAAGCGCCGAAGCACGACGGGACACGGTGCTCGAGGCTCGGAGGTCCGGGACACGGGGCTCGGAGCTCGGAGCTCGGGGCGCGGGGCGCGGAACTCGAGGCTCGACGAAGCGCCGACGTGCCGACGGACCTCGCGGCGCCGGAGGTGAGAGAGCGCGAGGGCGCCTGGGCGTGTCCAGGCACGGCGATTCACCGCCTCGCGTCCGACGGAGTGTCGAATCGCCCGGCATGTCGGGCTGCGGATCAGAACGGCGGAGACGCGTCCACGAACCGCGGCCGCGTCGGCGACAGCACCGAGGGGGACGCCCGAGGTGACGACGGTCGCGACGACCACAACAGCGAGGACGAAGATCGTGGCGGCTGCGGCTGCGGCTGCGGCTCCGGCTCCGGCTCGGGCTTCGACTTCAGCTGCGGATCCGGCTCCGGCTCCGGCTCCGGTTCTTGCGCCGACTGCGGCGTCGGTCGTCGCGTGGGCGGCAGCGGAGCCCCGGGCAGCGCCCGCGGTCGGTCGGTGATCCGACGGCCGGTGGGGGTCGTCCAGACGACGGTGCCGTCCGGATGGAGGGCGTAGGTCCAGCGGTCGCCGTGGCGGACGTGGTGGTGCACGACACAGAGCGAGGCCAGGTTGCCGAGGGCGGTCTCGCCTCCGTTCCGCCATTCGAGGGTGTGATCGGCCTCGGCCGTCGAGGACGAGCGGGTGCAGCCGGGGAACCGGCAGGTCCGGTCGCGCAGCTGCAGCTGGAGGCGCATCCGAGGGGGCGGGACGCGGAGGGTCCTGCCGACCGACGTCACCACTCCCGTGTCCGGATCGGTCAGCACCCGCGTGAAGGTGGCCGCCGTGCGGACGAGCTCCCGGGCGACGTCGGCGGGGACGAGACCGTAGCCGTCGAGTTCGGCCGGCGCGTCGTCGAGGCCGACGGCGGTGCTGGCGGCCAGGGTGAGGCGCACGTCGGCGCGGACTCCGGAGACCGAGGCGTGGATTCCGGAGCCCGAGGCGTGGATTCCGGAGCCCGAGGCGTGGATTCCGGAGCCCGAGGCACGGACGGCGCTCGCTCCTTCTCCCGAGGATCCGTCTGCGGAGATGTCGCCGTCGATGAGCAGATCGACGAGCGCGTCGGCCCGCAGCTGCGCGAGCGTCCGGCCGTCGCCGAGGGAGATGTCAGCGTCTCCACCGGCGCCGCCACCCGTCTCCGCGCCGAGCCCGGCACCAGCACCAGCACCAGCACCAGCACCAGCACCAGCGTCCGTCCGCGCGCCGACTGCCACCGGAGCATCGCCACGGGCACCAGCACCGCTCTGTGCAGTCGCAGTCGCACTCGCACTCCCACTCGCACTCGCACCTGCACCTGCACCTGCACCTGCACCTGCACCTGCACCTGCACCTGCACCGAACCCGATCCCCGCCGCGTCCGCCCCGTCGCGGAGCGAGCGGGCGATGCGGTCGAGACGGTTGTAGGCGCCGACCGCGACCGGGGCCGGCAGCAGGGCGCAGAGCGTGGCCATGCCGTCGGCCTCGGCGCCGAGCCACACGCTGCGGTCCTCGCGGGCGCGGGTGTGGCGCTCGGTGAACGGCTGCTCGTGCAGCTCGTCGCGCAACCGCGCCACGGTCCGTCGGAGCTGGGTGGGCGTCTGCGTGAGCGCCGCGGCGGCGGCCCGCTCGTCGAAGGGCGCGCGCGACGGAGCGGGGAGGGTCGCGGCGGCGGCGCAGACGACCTCGCCGGCCTCCCAGAGGATCCGGGCCTCGGCCAGGAGGGTGCGGGTCGCCGGGAGGTCCTCGATGAGGAGCCGAGCGTGCTCGAGACGCCGAGACGCCGCGCGCTCCGACATCCCGAGCGCAGTCGCGAACTCGGCTCGGATCGAGCGCTCCACGAGGTCTCCCGCCTCGCTCCGGGAGAGACGACTCCCCCGCGCGAACGACTCCGGCACGAGCAGCGCCGCCCGGTACGCCGTGTGCAGGGCGACCGCCCCCGCGAGCAGCACCGGTGCCGAGGAGCGGGCGAGCCTCGCCGCGAGACCGGCGAGCGCGCGCACCGCGTCGAGCGTCCGCGCCGTCTCGCCCGCCTGCACCGCCTCGACCGCCTGCACCGCGTCACCCGAATTTGTCATACCTGTATTGAATCAGCGACCACCGACATCGGGCCGGGGCCCATGACCAGGATCGGGACAACGGAGCCGGTACCCCGCCTGTGGAGGGACGGACCGCCGGCGAGCGCAAGCTCGCACATCCCTGTCCGCGCGATTCCTGAGCCGAGCCACCAGCCCGCGCCGCCCGCCCCGCTCGAACCCGCCCCGACCCGACCGGCCCCGGCTCCGCTCGAACCCGGCCCGCTCGAACCCGCCCCGACTCGGCCACCCC
>NZ_PSVN01000035.1:0-14178 GCF_002932235.1 Rathayibacter sp. AY1E3 | reverse complement strand
GCGCCCCTCTCCCCCGCACCCTCCGCCTCCTCCCGCCCGGAGCCCCGCGCATGAGGGTCACCGACACGAGCGACCTGTGGTGGCGCACCGCCGTCTTCTACAACCTCGACGTGAAGACGTTCATGGACTGGGACGACGACGGCGTCGGCGACCTCGAGGGCCTCGTCCACCGGATCGACTACCTGGCCGAGCTCGGCGTCAGCTGCCTCTGGCTCGCGCCGTTCTACCGGTCACCCGGCCGCGACAACGGCTACGACATCAGCGACTTCTACGGAGTGGACGAGCGCTTCGGGCACCACGGCGACGTCGTCGAGGTGATCCGGACCGCCCACGACCGCGGGATGCGTGTGATCGTCGACCTCGTCGTCAACCACACCTCGGACCAGCACCCCTGGTTCCAGGCCGCCCGCTCCTCCCCCGACAGCCCGTACCGCGACTACTACGTCTGGCGCGACGAGCCGCCCGCCGATCAGCCCGCGAACGTGTTCCCGGACGCGGAGGACGGCGTCTGGTTCCGCGACGAGGAGGCGGGCCAGTACTACCTGCACCACTTCTACCGGCACCAGCCCGACCTCAACACCGAGAACCCGGCCGTGCGCGACGAGATCGCGAAGCTCATCGGGTTCTGGCTGCAGCTGGGCGTCGACGGCTTCCGGGTCGACGCGGTGCCCTACCTGATCGAGCCCGGCGAACGCGACGAGCACGAGTGGCTGCGCCTGCTGCGCCGCTTCGTCTCGCGGCGCTCCGGCGAGGCGATGCTGCTGGGCGAGGTCAACGTGACCCGCGAGGAGCAGCTCGGCTTCTTCGGCGGCGAGGACGCGGACGAGCTGTCGATGCAGTTCGACTTCATCGGCAACCAGCGCCTCTACCTCGCGCTGGCCCGCGAGGAGGCGGCGCCGCTCGTCGAGGCGCTCGCGAGCCGCCCCGAGATCTCCGTCGGCAGTCAGTGGGCGAACTTCGCGCGCAACCACGACGAGCTCACCCTCGACCAGCTGAGCGACGACGAGCGCGACGAGGTCTTCGCGGCGTTCGCTCCGGAGCAGTCGCAGCGGATCCACGGGCGCGGCATCGTCCGCCGCCTCCCGCCGATGGTCGACGGCGACCCGCGCCGCGTCCGCCTGGTCCACAGCCTGGTCTTCTCGCTGCCCGGGACCCCGGTGCTCTACTACGGCGAGGAGATCGGGATGGGCGAGAACGCCGACATCCCGGGCCGCAGCGCCGTGCGGACCCCGATGCAGTGGAGCAGCGCCGCCAACGGCGGGTTCTCGCGTGCCGACGCCTCCGACCTGATCGCCGCCCCTCCCGGGGGCGGCTTCGGACCCGAGCACGTGAACGCGGCCGCGCAGCTCCAGGATCCGAACTCGATCCTGGCCCACGTGAAGGGCCTCGCCTGGCTGTACCGGCGGTCGCCGGAGATCGGCTGGGGCGAGTACACGCACCTCCCCTGCGACGAGCCGAGCGTGCTCGCGCACCGGATGTCCGCGTCGACCGGCACGACCGTCGCGGTGCACAACCTGGCGTCGAACCCGCGCACGGCGCACCTGACGCTCCCCGACACCCCCGCCGGGGCGCGGCTGGTCGACTCCCTCGGCGGCGAGTCGCTCCCGCTCGGCGAGGACGGCGCCGTGTCGGTGCCCCTCGACGGCTACGGCGCGCGCTGGTTCCGCGTGGTCACGGAGGAGTCGCGCCGGCTGGTCTGAGCGGAGGGGCGGGGCTCTTCTCGACAGTCCAGGAGTCGTCGCAGTCGCGCACGAGTGCGACAACTACTGGGCTCTCGAGGGAGGCGGGGCAGGGACGGAGGACGAAAGCACCCACCGCACGAAACGTTACGCCCACCAGTCGACGGCATCGTTGACGTCACCGCCCTCCGCCGCCTACCGTGGAGCGCAACGTTTCGCCCCCGCCGCCGCACCAGGAGGATCCGCATGGCCCCCACTCCGCCGAGCCACCGCGTCCTCGCGAGCGGCAGCCGCATCCCCGCCATCGGCGCCGGCACGTTCGGCTCCGACCGCTACGACGCCGAGACCGTCGGCCTCGCGGTCGAGCACTCCCTCCGCGCCGGCTTCCGCCTCCTCGACTGCGCCACCGTCTACGGCAACGAGCCGCGCGTCGGCCGGGCGATCGCCGACTCCGGAGTCGACCGCGACGAGCTCTTCGTCATGTCGAAGATCTGGAACGACGCGCACGAGCCCGCGGCGGCCGTCGCCTCCGTCGAGCGCTCGCTCGCCGATCTCGGCCTCGACGTGCTCGACGCCGTCTTCGTGCACTGGCCCTTCCCCAATCACCACCCGCCGCACGCCGAGACCGACGCACGCGATCCGCACGCCCGCCCGTACGTCCACGAGGCGTTCCTCGAGACCTGGCGAGCGCTCGAGAGCCTGGTCGACCGGGGCCTCGTCCGGCACCTCGGCACCTCCAACGTCACCATCCCCAAGCTCGAGCGGATCCTCGCCGACGTCCGCATCGCCCCGCAGCTGAACGAGATGGAGCTGCACCCCTGCTTCCAGCAGCCGGAGCTGTTCCGCTTCTGCCTCGACCACCGCATCCAGCCGATCGGCTACTCGCCGCTGGGCTCGCCGTCGCGGCCGGAGCGCGACCGGGTGGAGGGCGACATCGTCGACATCGAGCACCCCGCGGTGCGGGCGATCGCCGAGGAGCGGGGCGTGCATCCGGCCGTCGTGTGCCTCGCCTGGGCGGTGAACCGCGGCCAGATCCCGATCCCGTTCGCGGTGAAGCCGGAGCAGATCGAGGCGAACCTGGCCGCCGCCTCCCTGGTGCTCACGGCCGAGGAGCAGGAGGCGCTGCGCGGCGCCGAGCGCAACAACCGGCTGATCAAGGGCCAGGTCTTCCTCTGGCCCGGCAGCACCGGCTGGCTCGACCTGTGGGACGCCGACGGCACGATCCCGGGCTGGAGCGGCTACGGCTCGCCCCGCGCCACCCTGTGACGTGGCCACCTACAAGGACCTGCAGCGGCTGACCGGCCTCTCGCTCTCGACCATCTCGAAGCACTACAACGGGCTCCCCGTGCGCCCCGAGAACCGGGCGGCGATCGAGGCGGCGGCCGCCGAGGTCGGCTTCCGCGTCAACGGCTTCGCTCGAGGCCTGCGCTCGCGGCGCTCCCGCACGGTCGGAGTGCTGCTGCCCGCCCTCGACAACGAGTTCCACCTCTCGATCATCGCGGGCCTCGAGCGGGCCCTGCGCGGAGAGGGCATCGGCGTGCTGGTCGGCGTGAGCCGCCCCGAGCCGGGAGCCGCCGTCGACCTGCTGCTCGAGAAGATGGTCGACGGGATCGTGGCGGTGCCGTCCGCGGGCGACGTCGACGCGCTGCGCCGCGCCTCCGAGCAGGGCACCCCCGTGGTGGCCGTCGACTGGATCGACGACGCACTGGTCACCGATCGCGTCGCGCTCGACAACGCGGGCGCCGGCGCCTCCGCCGCCCGCCACCTCCTCGACCACGGCCACCGCTCGATCGCGGTGCTCGGCGGGGAGGACGGAGTGTCCTCCACCCGGGAGCGGACCGCCGGCTTCCTCGCCGCCCTGGCCGAGCGCGGCGTCCACCCCGCCGCCGACGCCGTGGTGCGCGGCCCGCTGACGGTCGAGAGCGGGGTCGCCGCCGTCGAGCGGATCCTCGCCCTGAGCCCCCGGCCGACCGCCCTGTTCGCGAGCAACCGCGAGCTGACGGTCGGCGCCCTGATCGCCCTCGGCGACTCCGGACTGCGCGTGCCGACGGACCTCTCCGTCGTCGGCTTCGACAACGTCGAGCTGGCCCGCGTGGTCCGCCCGCACCTGACCACGATCGCCCAGCCGACGGAGGCGATCGCCGCCGAGGCCGCCGCCCTCGTCCGCCTCCGCCTCGACTCCGGGGCGGAGCAGCCCGGCCCCCAGGAGCGGAGGCTCCCCGGCCGCCTGCTCGCCGGCTCGTCCGTCGCCCACCTCCACGACCTCTAGGAGCTCCTCTTGCTGACCACGACCCTCCTCCACCCCGAGATCCTGCACGCGCTCGCCCGCGCGGGCCACGGCTCCCGCGTCCTCATCGCCGACGGCAACTACCCCGTCGGCACCACGCTCGGACCGAACTCCGCCCTGGTGCACCTGAACCTCCGGCCCGACATGCTGACCGTCGACGAGATCCTCGACGCCCTGCTCTCGGCGATCGTCGTCGAGGAGGCGACGGTCATGACCCCCGCGCCCGGCATCGACGTCCCCGCGCAGGACGCCTTCCGCCGATCCCTCGACGGCGTCCCCTTCACCTCGCTCGAGCGGCACGCCTTCTACGCCGAGGCGCGCACCCCCGACGTCGCGCTCACCATCGCCTCGGGCGACCGCCGCATCTACGCGAACCTCATCCTCACGATCGGCGTGCGCCCGGCCGACGCGTCCTGAGCGAGGGGCGGGCGGGGCGTCGTCCCGCCCGACCCCGCTCCCTGAAAGTCCACGAGGCGTTCTCACGGCCGGCATCCCTACTCTGGTCGGCGTGGATCTCGACACCCTCCTCAACATCGGCCTCGTGGTGCTGTTCGTCCTCCTCGGAGGCGTCTTCGCGGGCACCGAGATGGCCATCGTCAGCCTCCGCGAGAGCCAGGTCCGCGCGATCGAGGCCGGCAGCGAGCGCGGCCGGCGCATCGCCGAGCTCGTCCGCAACCCCAACACGTTCCTCTCCGCGGTCCAGATCGGCGTCACGCTCGCCGGCTTCTTCTCCTCGGCGTACGGCGCCTCGACCATCGCGCCCGACCTCGTGCCGCCGCTGCAGTCGCTCGGCCTCTCGGCCTCCGCCGCCTCCACCGTCGCCCTGATCCTGATGACCCTCGTCATCGCGTACCTCTCCCTGGTGCTGGGCGAGCTGGTCCCCAAGCGCCTGGCGATGCAGAAGTCCGTCGCGTTCACCAAGGCCCTCGCGCCCCCGCTCAACGCCCTCGCGCGCCTGATGCGCCCCGTGATCTGGCTGCTGTCCGTCTCGACCGACGCCGTCGTCCGCCTCCTCGGCGCCGACCCGCGCGAGAAGGGCGAGAGCGTCTCGGCCGACGAGGTGCGCGACATGATCTCCAGCAACACCGAGATCCACGAGGACAGCCGCCGGCTGCTCACCGACATCTTCCGCGCGGACGACCGCCGCGTCGCCGAGGTGATGCGCCCGCGCCCGGACGTCGACTTCCTCCGCGGCGCGCTCAGCGTGGCCGAGGGCTACGCGGCGGTCCTCGACCAGCCGCACTCGCGCTACCCGGTGGTCGGCGACGACTTCGACGACGTGCTCGGCTTCGTCCACGTGCGCGACCTGATGTCCGCGTTCCCGGAGGCGGGACGCGCCGGCACCGCGAGCAGCGTCGCCGACATCACCCGCCCGATCCTCGCGGTCCCCGGCACGACGAAGGTGCTCGCGGCCCTGCGCACCATGCGCCAGGACGGCCACCAGATCGCCGTCGTCATCGACGAGTACGGGGGAACCGACGGCATCATCACGCTGGAGGACCTGCTCGAGGAGCTCGTCGGCGAGATCTACGACGAGTACGACGGCGCCCGCCAGGCGGTCGACGCGAAGGCGGCCGAGCAGCTGCACGACGTCGACGGCGGGATGATCCTCGAGGACCTGGCGGAGCAGCTGGGCATCGAGCTGCCCGAGGGTCCGTACGAGACGGTCGGCGGATTCGTCCTCGACCGGATCGGCCGTGTGGCCGTCGTGGGCGACTCCGTGCTCGTCGGCGACCACCTGCTCCGCGTGGCCGAGACGGACCGCTACCGCATCTCGCGGCTGACCCTCGTGCCGCAGCCCGCGTCGGAGCCGAGCCCGCCGACGACGCCCGCCGTCTGACGGGCGACCGGCCGCCCCTAGGGCAGAGGGCCCTCCACCCAGCGCGTGGCGGCGCGGCCGCGGGCTCCGGGCTGCGCGATCCACAGTCCGCCGGCGTGCGGATGACGCGCCCGCTCGTCCGCCGAGAGGTCGCGTGATGCGGAGGTGACGACCGCGATGTCCAGGTCCTCGCCCGCGAAGGCGATGCTGGAGGAGTGCGGGGCGTCGATCCTGATGCCCTCGCCCTCGACCGGGCTGCCGTCGGCCTCGAACACCCGAACGCCGCTCCCGCCCCAGACCGCGACCCACACGCGGCCGTCGGCGTCCACGGTCAGTCCGTCGGCGAACACGCCCTCCTCGAGCTCGACGAACGGCTCGCGCGGGCCGTGCTCGGCGTCCGCGTAGGAGCGGCGGCGGATCACGCCCGACTCGGTGTCGGCCGAGTACAGCACAGAGCCGTCCGGCGAGAAGCCGAGTCCGTTCGAGAGCCGCAGGTCGTCGTCGAGCACGGTGACGGATCCGTCGTGCTCGATGCGCAGCAGGACGTCGTCGCCCGCCGACTCGCCGAGGGTCAGCGAGCCGACCAGGAGGCGCCCCTGCGGGTCGATCGTGCCGTCGTTGAAGCGGTGCCCCTCCGGCAGCAGCTCGGAGCCGCGCGTGAGGGAGCCGTCGACCTCCAGGATCGCGAGCCGTCGGGTCAGCGCGACGAGCGTCCGCCCGTCGCCCAGGGGCAGCGCGGCGCCGACCTGCTCGCCGACGTCGGTGCGCGAGATCGCTCCGATCCCCTCCGTGGTGACGGGAGCGGACAGGACCGCGCCGGCCTCGATGTCGACCCAGGTGAGGCGGGCGGTGTCCGGATCCCAGACGGGCCCCTCGCTGAGGACGTAAGTGGGGGTGCCCGCGGGCGTCGCGTCGATCATGCCTCCACGCTAGGCCGAGGAGGCGGGCGGTGTCAGGCCCCGCGGGACGGATCCGGGCTCGCGTCCACCGCGCCTCGCTCCGCCTCCGGGTGGGCACCGATGCCCGGGATACACCCGCTCGGCGGTCCGTGACAAGGGGTGAATAGCCCGGCGATATGGAGCCGCCCGCGGGTCTAGTGTCGTCTCGCCGCGCTCGGGACAGCGTTCCTCCGCAACGACGCCGGGGCGACAGGAAGGCGCTCGCCATGTCGACATCCACCAGTCCGCGCGGCCCGGTCCGGAGCCTCGTGCCCGCCCGCATCGACAGGCTCCCCTGGACCCGCTTCCACTGGTCGATCGTCGTCGGCCTCGGCTTCTCGTGGGTGCTGGACGGACTCGAGATCCAGATCGTCGCCTCCGCCGGCTTCGCGAAGGAGTTCGGGCTCTCGGCCTTCGAGGTCGGCCTGCTCGGCACGATCTACCTGTGCGGGCAGATCGCGGGCGCCCTGATCTTCGGGCGACTGAGCGACAAGCTCGGGCGGCGCAAGCTGTTCATCCTGACGCTCGTCATCTACCTGGTCGCCAGCGGCCTGGCGGGACTCGCGCCGAACTACGTCTTCCTCGCCGTGTTCCGCTTCTTCGCGGGCATGGGGATCGGCGGCGAGTACGCGGCGATCAACTCCGCGATCGACGAGCTCATCCCCTCCAAGTACCGCGGCCGCGTCGACATCGCGATCAACGGCACCTACTGGGGCGGCGCGGCTCTGGGCTCCGCGGCCAACCTGTTCTTCCTGAACGACGCGCTCTTCGCCGAGAACGTCGGCTGGCGCCTCGGCTTCTTCCTCGGCCCGATCCTCGGACTGGCGATCATCTACCTCCGCCGCCACATCCCCGAGAGCCCCCGCTGGCTGATGACGCACGGCCGCGAGGAGGAGGCGGAGCGCACCGTCGACGAGATCGAGCGCCGAGTGGAGGCGGAAGGCGGCGTGCTCGAGCCTGTCGACGACGCGAAGGCGATCACCGTGAAGGCGACGGAGAGCATCCCGTTCCGCACCATCGCCCGGGTGCTGCTGCGGCAGTACCCGAAGCGGACGCTGGTGGGCGCGACGATGATGATCACCCAGTCGTTCCTCTACAACGCGATCTTCTTCACCTACGCGCTGGTGCTCGAGAACTTCTACGGAGTCGAGCAGAGCGCGATCTCGTACTTCTTCTTCCCGTTCGCGATCGGCAACCTCGTCGGGCCGCTGGTGCTCGGCCACCTGTTCGACGTGTGGGGCCGGCGGAAGATGATCTTCCTCACCTACGGCGTCTCGGGAGCGGTCCTGGCCGTCTCGGCGGTCCTCTTCAGCATGGACGTCCTGACCGCGACGACGCAGACGATCCTCTGGTGCGTGTCGTTCTTCTTCGCCTCCGCCGGAGCCTCGAGCGCCTACCTCACCGTGAGCGAGATCTTCCCGCTCGAGCTGCGCAGCCAGGCGATCTCGTACTTCTTCACCCTCGGCCAGATCGCCGGAGCGGTCGCCCCCGCCCTCTACGGCGCGCTGATCGGCGACGGCAGCGACCGCGGTCCGCTGACGATCGGCTACTTCGTCGGCGCCGCCGTGATGATCCTCGGCGGCGTGATCGCCCTGATCTTCGGCGTGGACGCCGAGCGCCGCAGCCTCGAGAGCATCACCGAGCCCCTGTCGACCGTGAAGTCCTGAGGGCGGATCGCCGCGAGGCCGGGAGCCGTCCCGCGGCGTCTCGGAGCCGGCGTCTCGGAGCCGGCGTCTCGGGGCCGGCGTGGGCCGGCGTCAGTGGGCCGGGCGGTAGCCGGTCCGGTCGTCGGGGGTGATCGAGCGGAGGACGCGGGCGGGGACGCCGGCCGCGATGGTGAGCGGAGGGACGTCGCGGGTGACGACGCTGCCCGAGCCGATCACGGCCCCGTCGCCGATGGTGACGCCCTGGTTGATCGTGACGCCGCCGCCGATCCAGACGCCGTCGCCGACGACGACCGGCTTCGCGGTGCAGGCGCCGGCGGCGCGCTCGGCCGGGTCGAGGGCGTGGTTCGACGTGTAGATCGAGACGCGCGGGCCGAACAGCACGTCGTCGCCGATCGTGATGGGGGCGCCGTCGAGCAGGATGCAGTCGAAGTTCGCGTAGAAGCGGTCGCCGATCGTGATGTTGAACCCGAACTCGCACCGGAACGTCGGCTCGAGGTGCGCGTCCGCGCCCACCGAGGCGACGAGCTCGCGGAGCAGAGCCTCCCGCTCGACCGGGGGACGCCCGAAGCTCGCGTTGTACGCGTTCGAGGCGAGGACCGCCCGCTCGCGCGCGGCGACCAGCTCGGGGGTCATGTCGTCGTACACGGCGCCGGTCAGGATGTGCGCGCGCTGGTCCTCGAGGGTCATCGTCGTCCGTTCGTCGGTGTCGGCGCCCCGACGGGTGCCCGCGCCCACGCTACGGGGCCGCCGCGCGCCGGGACGCCGCCTCCTCCGCCGACGCACCGCTCCTGCAGCGGTGTCTCGATGACGGAGCGGCGTCTCGGCGGCATCCTGCAGCAGGAGCGGCACCTCGGCGCCGCCACGCCCCGGCCGCGCAGCAGGCGTCAGCCCACGTGCACGCCCGGCCGGCGGTCGCGGCGGGACTCCGCGCGGCGGAGGACCTCGCGGGTGACGGGGGCGACCTCGCCGGTGCCGGTGATGAGGAAGCGGAACATGTTCGAGATGGGGCCGCCCTCGGTCCACTCGAAGTAGACGTCCGGGATCACGCCGGTGAGGTCGCGGATCTCGAGCAGCACCGTGGCGATCGTGTTCGGGATGTTGCCGCTGGTCACCGTGAGCACGCGGAAGCCGTGGCAGACGCGGCCCTGCACGACCAGGTCCTCCTCGAAGTCGGAGGAGTCGGTGGTGTGCACCTCGAGGAAGAGCACCGGCCCGCGCATGGGCAGGTTGCTGTCGCGCTGCTCCTCCGCCAGCTTGTCCCGGTACTCGGCCTCGGAGCCGTCGTCGGGCTCGTTCGCGAGGATGCGGATCACGCCGTAGTCGTCGGCGTCCGTGGTGAGGAAGTCGATCGCGGCGGCGTCGAACACCACGGAGGTGGCGCGCAGCTGGAACGAGCGGTGCACGCGCGAGACGAGCGAGACCGCGAGGATGCCGACGATGAAGACCGCCGCGATCCTCACGCCGTCGGGCCTCTCGACCACGTTCACGACCGTCGTGTAGACGAAGACCAGCGCGATGACCGCGAAGCCCACGGCGCGCTTGCGCTGCTTCCTGCGCTTCGCCGAGAGGAACACGGCGACGGACGCGGAGGTGATCAGCACCAGCACGCCGGTCGCGTAGGCGCCGCCCTGCGCGTCGACGTCGGCGCGGAAGAGGATCGTGATGACGAAGGCGACGACGGTGAAGACCAGCACGAGCGGACGGACGGCGCCGGCCCACTGGGGAGCCATGCCGTAGCGGGGCAGGTAGCGCGGGACGATGTTGAGCAGGCCGGCCAGCGCGGAGGCGCCCGCGAACCAGAGGATGCAGATCGTCGCGACGTCGTAGACCGTGCCGAAGCCCTCGCCGAGGTACTCGTGCGCGAGGTAGGCCAGCGCGCGGCCGTTGGCCTCGCCGCCCGGCTGGAACTGCGCCTGCGGGATGAGCAGCGTGGTGACGAAGCTCGAGGTGATGAGGAACGCCGACATCGTGACGGCGGCGGTGATGAGCAGCCGCTTCGCCCCGCGGATGCGGCCGACCGGGGCGTCCTCGGTGTCGCCCGCGTCGCCGCGGATCTGCGGCATGACCGCGACCCCGGTCTCGAAGCCGGAGAGGCCGAGCGCGAGCTTGGGGAACACGATGAGCGCGATGCCGACCATGATCAGCGGATTCCCGTGCTGGGTCGTGAGCGCCGACCACCAGTCGCCGATGACGACGGGGTTCTCGGCCACGTGCCCGATCGCCACGGCGATCACGATCGCGTTGAGCAGGAGGAACACGGCCACG
Source organism: Rathayibacter sp. AY1E3 (assembly GCF_002932235.1). Taxonomy (NCBI): domain Bacteria; kingdom Bacillati; phylum Actinomycetota; class Actinomycetes; order Micrococcales; family Microbacteriaceae; genus Rathayibacter; species Rathayibacter sp. AY1E3. The sequence continues at coordinate 3,523 of NZ_PSVN01000035.1, read as the reverse complement.
AGCACGACCGCGATCGAGATGGCCTCGCGGAACCCGCGGAGGAACACGATCCCCAGCAGGGCGATCAGCCCCAGCGTGAGCGGCACCTCCGCCCCGTGGAACCAGGCGGGGGCGAACGGGTTCTCGACCGCGTGCGCCGTCGCGTCGGCCGCCGAGAGGGTGATCGTGATCATGAAGTCGGTGGCCGCGAACCCCAGCAGCACCAGCACGAAGAGCTTGCCGCCCCACCAGGGCAGCAGGCGCTCGAGCATCGCGATCGACCCCTCGCCGCGGAAGCTCTCGCGGGCCACGCGGCGGTAGACGGGGAGCGCGCCGAGGAGGGTCAGCACCACCAGGACGATCGTCGCGAGCGGCGAGACCAGGCCGGCGGCGAGCGCCGCGATCGCCGGCTGGTAGCCGAGGGTGGAGAAGTAGTCGACGCCGGTGAGGCACATGACGCGCCACCACGAGTGCGTCCTGCCGGTGGCCGCGTGGGGGCCGGGGTGCGCTCCGGAGTCGTCGCGGAGGCCCTCGAGGAGCCACGCCTTCACCCCGCCCGCGCGCGCGGAGGAGAGAGGGGAGGGTTCGAGGGCGTCGGGGTCGCCACGGACGACGGAAGAGGTCACTGGATGTTTCTACTCGCCGTGAGGAGCGCGCCCGCCCGGAATGAGCGGATCCTCACGCTTTCCTCACGGGTAATCGGCTGGGGAGGGACGTCGACGCGCGATCCCGCGTCGTGAGGGGGTCGTGAGCGTCGCGCGAGCGGACCGTGCGGATCGGCCCGGTACGCGTCCGCGTTCCGTCAGGATCCCCTTCCACCCGCCGTCGCGGGGCGACGATGGCGCTCGTGCACCTGCTCCTCCGCCTCCTCGACGCCGGCCCCCGCTGGGGCCGCCACACCGTCGGTGCGAGCCGGTACGGCGTCGTCCGGAGCGAGCTCGTCGTCTTCGCGCCCGGCACCTCCGCCGAGGAGCGGAGGCGCCTCCGCCTGCACGCGGCCGGTCCGCAGCTGGTCGTGGCCGTGACGGCCGCCGGCGCCGTCGGGACGCTCGCGCTCGACCGGCTGCCGCTCCTCCTGCTGGCCGCGCTCGCCCTGCCGACCGCGTCGCTCCTGCTCCTCTCGGCCCGCTCGACCCGCCGCCTCCGCCGGGCCTGCGCCCGCCGGCTCGTGATCGCGGACGTCGACTCCCCCGCCGTCGCCGAGCAGGCGGCGATCGCGGCCGCGCTGCGGCGGGCCGACCGGCTGCTCGACGCCGGCGTCCTCACTCCGCTCGAGCACGAGGAGGTGTGGGCCTGCGCCCACGACCGGGTCGCGGGCCGCGTGGCTGACCGCCGCTCCCAGCCCCGGGCGGGAGGATCGGGGACGTCCGCCACCGATGGGAGCCCCTCATGACCACACCGCGCCGCGCACTGATCCTCGTCGACGTGCAGCAGGAGTACTTCAGCGGTCCGCTCGAGATCCAGTACCCGCCGCACGCGCAGTCGCTGCCGAGGATCGCCGCCGCTCTGGACTCCGCCGCCGCCGCGGGCCTCCCGATCGCCGTCGTCCAGCACAGCGCGGGCGAGGGAGCGCCGATCTTCGACCCGTCGGGTCCGTCCTTCGCGCTGCACCCGGAGATCGAGAAGCGCCGCTCGGATTCCTGGAAGAACGTCACGAAGCAGTTCGGCACGGTCTTCGCGGGGACCGACCTGCTCGACTGGCTCCGCGAGCACGACGTCGACACGATCACCCTCGTCGGCTACATGACCAACAACTGCATCCTCGCCTCGGCCGCCGAGGCCGAGACGCACGGGCTCCGCGCCGAGGTCCTCTCGGACGCGACGGGCGCGATCGCGATCGCGAACGACGCCGGCTCCATCGACGCGCACTCCCTGCACACCACGCTGATGGCGCTGCTCAACTCGAACTTCGCCGCCGTCGCCCCGACCACCGTCTGGATCTCGGCACTCAAGGGCGAGTACACGCTCCCGATGAGCAGCCTGCCCGAGTCGGCGACGGCGGGCGCCGCTCGCTGACGGGCACTCCTCCGGACGGATCGGCCGGCTCTACTCTCGGTGCATGGCCCTTCTGCACCGTGCGACGATCACCCCCGGGAAGCTCGAGATCGTGGAGGCATGGGCGCCGACGCAGCCCTGGTGCGAGGGCGGCGGATTCACGCAGCTCGGCGCCTACCGGTTCGACGACCCCGATGGCGAGGTGGGAGTGGAGACGCTGATCGTCCAGTCGACCGGGCAGCCGCCGCTCCAGGTGCCGCTGACTTACCGCGGCTCGCCTCTCGCCGGCGGTGACGCGCATCTCCTCACGACCGTCGAGCACACCGTCCTCGGTCGTCGCTGGGTCTACGACGGTGCCGGCGACCCCGTCGCGATCGCCGCCTTCGCCACGGCGATCCGCACCGGCGCCCGGGAGGTCGAGCAGCATTTCGAGGAGGACGGGCAGCGCATCGTCCGCCCGCCGACCGCGACGGTGCAGGGCAGCGGATCAGGCGCCGGAGCGTCCGGGCCGCCGTCGACGGTGCTCGTCCGCAGCGACGCACGGACCACCACGACCTCGGCCGACGGTCTGACTCTCGTCCTCGCGCGGGTCCTCGCGCCGCCGTTCCTCGAGGGCGAGGAGCGGCTGACCGGCAGGTGGAGCGAGGCGCTCCCCGTCACCCTCGCCGTCCTGGCCTGAACCGGCTCCGGTGGTCCGCCGCCCTCCGTCGCCCGGGTCGTGGGCGACGGACGGCGGCGCGCTCCGGGAGGACCTGCTCAGTGGCCGCGCAGTGCCGCGACGGTCCGAGTGGGACTAGTCGTTCAGGTGCGCGATGGCGTAGTCGGCCTCGTCGCTCGTGAACTGCTCCCCGTACTCGCTGGTCAGCTGGTCGCGGATGGCCTCCGGCGCCATCGCCATCTGGGCCTGGTAGTCCTTGGCCTTCGCCAGCGCGTTGGCGTTCCAGTCGGCGGAGACGGTGTCCACCGCGTACTGCGCGGCCTCGGGCGAGAACTGCTCCCCGTACTCGGAGGTGAGCTGGCCGTACAGGCCCGCCTTGCTCATGTGGAGCATCTCGGAGTAGCTCTGCGCCTTGATGAGTGCCGAGGCGAACTCGGGCGAGACCTGCGCAGCAGCCGCCGTCTCGACAGGCGCCGGGGCAGGGGCGACCGTCTCGACGGGTGCGGGCTCCGCCGTCTCGACGGGTGCGGGCTCCGCCGTCTCGACGACCTCCGCCTCCTCCGTGGCCGGCACGACGGGAGCGGTCGTGGGCTCGGACGACTCGACGATCACGGCCGCCGGGCGGTCGCTCGAGGCGGAGTTCACGGCGGCTCCGAAGCCGATCGTCGTCAGGAGCGAGGCGAGGACGGCCAGACCGCCGAGGACGACGCCGGTGATCGACATCGCCTTCGACTGACCGCGGCGGAGGGCGAGGATGCCCAGGACGACGGCGGCGATCCCGACGAGTGCTCCGAAGACCGGCACGAGGCCGACGAGGAACGCGACGATGCCGACGACGAGTGCGGCGATGGCGAGGCCGGTCGGGCCGGTCTTCGGAGCACTCGTCGGGAT
>NZ_PSVN01000034.1:0-15709 GCF_002932235.1 Rathayibacter sp. AY1E3 | reverse complement strand
GGTGGCGCCGGCGAGGAGGCCGCGGACGAAGAACCTCTGGAGGGAGAAGAACACGATGAGCGGCACGATGATCGAGATGAACGCGCCGGCCGTGAGCAGCTCCCACGATTGGCCGTAGGAGCCGGTGAGGTCCTGCAGCGCCTTCGTGATCGGCAGCCCTTGTCCGGAGGTGAAGACCGTCGCGACCAGCAGGTCGTTCCAGACCCAGAGGAACTGGAAGATGCCGAAGGAGGCGATGGCGGGGACCGAGAGCGGGAGCACGATGCGGAAGAAGATCTGGCCGTGTCCGGCGCCGTCCACTCGTGCCGCTTCGATGACCTCGCCGGGGATCTCGGAGATGAAGTTGTGGAGCATGAAGATCGCGAGCGGGAGCGCGAAGATCGTGTGCGCGATCCACACCTTCGCGTAGGAGCCGTCCAACCCGTTCACCCCGAGGCCGGGGAGGATGTAGAGCCCTCCGATGCGCAGGCCGTCCGAGAACAGCTGCAGCAGCGGCACGAGCGCCATCTGGATGGGGACGATCTGGAGCGAGAACACGAGGACGAAGAGCGTGTTGCGGCCCTTGAAGTCGATCCAGGCGAACGCGTAGGCGGCGAGGCTGGCGATCGTGATCGGGATCAGCGCCGCCGGCAGCGTGATGACCAGCGAGTTCACGAACGCCTTGCCCAGGGTCAGGCTGTCGCCCGAGTTGAGCGCGTTCGCGTAGTTGTCGAGGGTGAAGCCGGGGTTGGCGAAGATCGTCCACCAGCCGGTCGTCTTGATGTCGTTCGCGGGGCGGAACGACGAGATGAACAGGCCGAGGGTGGGGACGGTCCAGATGACGGCGATGATCAGCGCGGCGAGAGTGGCGCCGCGCGATGTCGTCGCCTTCTTGACCTTGCCGCTGGCCGCCTCGATCCTGGACTCGCCGCGGGCGAGCGCGCGCTCGGTGCTGCGGTCGACCGGAACCTGGATCGGAGTGGGCGTGACGCTCATCGGATCTCCCTCTGCTTGGCGAGCTGGCGGGCGTTGTAGACGACGATCGGGAGCACGAGCAGGAACAGGATGACCGCGAGGGCCGCGCTGTAGCCGCTGCGGGCGCCGAGCTGGAACTGGCGGACCATCTCGAACGCGAGGACCGTGGTGTCGGAGCGGCCACCGGTCATCGCCGAGACGATGTCGAAGACCTTCAGCGACGCGATCGAGATCGTCGTGAGGACGACCACGATCGAGGAGCGGATGCCGGGGACGGTGACGTTCCAGAAGGACTGCCACGCGCTGGTGCCGTCGAGCGAGGCCGCTTCGAGCTGCTCGGAGGGGACGCCCTTGATGGCGGCGGAGAGCACCGTCATGGCGAATCCGGCCTGGGTCCAGATGAGGACGACGACGAGGAACAGCGTGTTCCACGGCTCGAGTCCCAGCCAGTCGACCGGCGGGGCGCCGAAGGCGGTGAGGATGCCGTTGAGGAGGCCGATCTGCTCGCCCTGGCGCACGTCGTAGAAGAACTTGAAGATGATCGACGCGCCGACGAACGAGATCGCCATCGGCATGAAGACCAGCAGCTTGAAGAACTTCTCGCCGCGGCTCTTGTCGATGAAGACCGCGTAGGCGAGACCGATCGCGGTCGCCGTGATCGGGGCCAGGAGCACCCAGACCACCGTGTTGAGGAAGGCGGTGATGCCGTCGGGGCTGGTGAAGACCCAGACGAAGTTGTCGATGCCGGCGAATCCGGAGCCGTCGTTCTTCATGAACGCGTTGATGGCCGTCGTGATCGTCGGGTAGATCAGGCCGATGAGGATGAAGAAGGCGGCCGGTGCCATGAACGCGATGAGCTGGAGTCCGTAGCCCGCGCCTTTGCGGGACCGGAAGTCGAGCAGGAACAGCGCGCCGCCGATGACGGCGGCCACCACCGCGACCCAGAGGACGGAGTTGTAGAGGCCGAAGACCAGCAGGAGGACGACCGGCAGGACGACCGTCACCGCGAGCCGGAGGACCGTGTAGCCGGTGCCGCGGCGGGGCGCGATCTCGACGAAGAAGAGGATGAGCGCCACCACGGCCGCGAAGGCCAGGAGGATGAGCGGGATCTGCGCGAGCGGCGGGATTCCCGCCAGCCATTGGAAGAACCCCGAGATGGTGATGGGGGACATGGACGCCCTTTCGAGTGCGACTCTGGACTCAGGAGGGGCCCGGCCCCGGGATCCGTGGATTCGGGGGCCGGGCCGTCACAGCTGAGCCGCCACTCGGGAGCGGCGGCTCTGCTCCGCTGCTAGGAGGTGTAGCCGGCCTGGATCTCCTCGAGCGCCTGGTCGGTGCTCGTGCCGTCGATCCAGTCGACCATGCCCTTGAAGAAGCTGTCCGAGCCCACTGCCTTCGGCATGAGGTCGGACGCATCGAAGCGGAACGTGGTGTCCGGGTTCTGGAGGATCGCGATGGAGTCCTTCAGGACGTCGCTGCCCGCGTTGGCCGGGTCGAGACCGGTGTTCGCGGAGATGACGCCGCCGAGGGAGACGCGGCTGTTGGCCCAGTCGGCGCTGGCCAGGTACTCCTGGACCTTCGCGGTGTCCTCGTCGTTCGAGAACGCGGCGACCATCTCGCCACCACCGGTGACGGCCTGGGCGTCGTCGGCCTTGACCGGCGGGGTGAGGAAGGCCCACACGTCGCCGTCCTCGGCCACGTTGGCGCCGGCCGAGGTCAGGAAGCCCTCGAAGAACGAGGCCTGGTGGGTCAGCGCGCAGGTGCCGTTCGCCATGTTCTGGGCGACGTCGCCGAAGGCGGTGGAGTTGATCGACTTCACGTCGCCGTAGCCGGCGTTGACGAGGGTCGGGTCGAGGAGGATCGATCCGACGGAGTCGAACGCGGACTTGATGGCCGGGTCGGTGAAGGGGGTGTCGCCCGCGACCCAGGAGTCGTAGACGTCGGGGCCGGCCTCGCGGAGGACGGCGTCCTCGATCCAGTCGGTTCCGGGCCAGCCGGAGGCCTCACCGGAGTTGAAGCCCGCGCACCAGGACGGTCCGCCGGTCTTCTCGGCGATCGTCTTGCCGAGCGCCTCCATCTCGTCCCACGTCGTGGGAACGGAGACGCCCCACTCCTTGAACTTGGCCGGGGAGTACCAGATGTAGCCCTTGACCGACGCCATCAGCGGCGCGCCGTACTGGGTGCCGTCGACCTGGCCGTACTTCTGCCAGTCCTCGGACCAGTTCTGCTTGACGTTGGCGAGGGCGCCCTCGGGGAGCTCCTGCACCTTGCCGGAGGCGACGGTGTCGGCGAGCAGACCCGGCTGCGGGAAGATCGCGAGGTCGGGGGTGTCGCCACCCTGGACCTTGATGCCGATCTGCTTCTCGAACTCCTTGTCGCCCGTGTACTTGATCTCGATGCCGCTCTCCTTCTCCCAGTCCGCCCAGGACTGCTCGAGAAGGGTGGCCTCGTCGCCGTTGATGGTGCCGTAGACGTTGACGACGCCGTCGGCGGTGCCGACCGTGCCGGCCGAGCTGCCGCCGCCGGCGTTCGGGTCGTTGGGGTCACTGCTGCTGGAGCAGCCCGCGAGTGCGATGCCGGCCGCTGCAAGAACGGCGACCGGGACGGTGATACGGCGGTGCAGGGATGACCGCATTCTTCCTCCTCATTGAGTGGTGGAACCAGCCGAGCAGGCCGCTCCTCGCCGATCGGGATCGGGAGGCTGTGGCGGCTCGAAGCGTGTGCCGCGACGACTCGGATGCTGGTGATGGCGATGCCAGGAGGAACTCCGAGCGGATCACCGGATTCGTGTGGGTGGGCTCCCACGGAGGGAAACCTTTCCACAAGAACGATGAAAGCACAACGCCGGTGATAGAGCGCTCTCTGAGATAACGATTCGGCGTCAGAACAGCGATCGCGGCCGCCGGGCCGGGCGGAGATCGATCTCGGCGCGACGCCCGGCCGCCGGGCGGGGTATAACTTCCTGGAACCGTTTCCAGCATCGAGGCCGGACGGTCGGGAGGAACGCCGTGCCAGGCATCGAAGAGGTGGCCGAGCTCGCAGGAGTGTCGAAGGCGACGGTCTCGCGCGCGCTCAGCGGCCGGGGCTACGTCTCCGCGGGGACGAAGCAGCGCGTCGAGCGCGCCGCGACGAGCCTGGGCTACGTCGTCTCCGCCAACGCCTCCAGCCTCGTCACCGGCCGCAGCAACAACATCGCCGTGATCATCCCGATCATCAACCAGTGGTTCTTCGCCGGGATCATCGAGGGCATCGAGCGCGCCCTGCTCGCCGCCGGCTACGACCTGCTCCTTTACAACATCGACAAGCACCTCGACGCCCGCCGGAGCGTGTTCGAGTACTACCTCGTCCGCAAGCGCGTCGACGCGATCGTCGCCGTCACCCTCGAGATCTCGCCGCACGAGACGGAGGCGCTCCTCGCCCTGGGCAAGCCCATCGTCGGCATCGGCGGCGAGCTCCCCGGCATCCCCACCTTCAGCATCGACGACGTCGCCGCCTCCCGCCTCGCCACGGAGCACCTGCTCTCCCTCGGCCACGAGCGGGTCGTCCACATCGGCGGGCTCGCGGAGGAGGAGATGGACTTCCACGTCCACACGCAGCGCCGCGACGGCTTCCGCCAGGCGCTCGAGGCCGCCGGCCTCGAGCCGGGCGCGCAGGACATCGTGCCCACCACCTTCGACATCCCCGGCGGGCACAGCGCCGGACGGCAGGTCCTCGGCGACCCGCGGACCCGGCCGACGGCGATCTTCGCCGCCTCCGACGAGATCGCGATCGGGATCATCCTCGCGGCGCGCGAGCTCGGCCTCTCGGTGCCCGAGGACGTCTCCGTCATCGGGATCGACGACCACCCCCTCGCCGAGCTCTTCGGTCTCAGCTCGATCCGCCAGGACCCGCGCCAGCAGGGCGAGCTCGCGGTCGCGCTGGTGCTGGACGCGCTGGCCGCCCTCGGTCGAGGCGAGCCCCCTCCCCCGGCCCGCCACACGCTGATCCCCGCCTCGCTGGTGATCCGCACCAGCACCTCGGCGCCGCGGGGGGCGAGAATCGGAGCATGAGCGACTCCGACACCCCCACCGTCCGCGACGTCCCCGAGCGGTCCCGCTTCGTGATCGAGGTCGGCGGCACCCCGGCCGGCTTCGCCGCGTACACCCGTCAGGGCGACGAGGTGACGCTCACCCACACCGTCGTCGACGACGCGTGGGAGGGCCACGGCCTCGGGAGCATCCTCGCGCGGGCCGCGGTCACCGCGATCACGGAGGCGGGCGGCACGGTCGTCCCGCGCTGCCCCTTCGTCGCGGCCTGGCTGCGCAAGCACCCCGACGTCGACGCCCGGGTCCGCTGGCCCGAGGACTGACTCACTCCGGGGGCGTCCTGCTCCCGATCTCCTGGAGCGCCCAGGTGTTGCCGTCCGGATCGGCGAAGTACGCGTACTGCACGCCGCCCAGGTCCTGGACCTCGCTGATCTCGAGCGAGCGGCCGACGAGCTCCGCGCGAGCGGCGGCGATGTCGTCGACGACGAGGTGGAGGGAGCGGACGACGCCCTCCTCCGGACCGGGGCCCATCCCGCTGCCGACCACGATCGAGCAGGCCGAGCCGGGCGGGGTGAGCTGGACCACGCGCATCGCGGCGGAGGGCCGCACGTCGTGGTCGAGGTGGAAGCCCATCACCTCCGTGTAGAAGGCGACCGCGCGGTCGACGTCGCCGACGGGGAGGGGGACGAGCTCGAGTCGCATCTGCACGCGACCAGTGTGCCGCGCGGCGGAACCGCGCGGGAGGGGTCAGTCCCGCGGGCCGACGACGAGGCGCTCGTGCATGATCTCGACGGCGCGCTCGAGGACGCGGCGGTCCTCGAGGGTGAGATCGGCGAAGATCGGCGTCAGCGCGTCGCCGAGGTCGGTCCGCCAGGCGTTCAGCGCGTCCGCGCCGGCGGGAGCCAGGCGGATCTGCCAGGCGCGCGCGTCGAGGGGATCGGCGATCCGGTCGAGCCAGCCGGTCTCGACGAGGTTCTTCACGATCTTGGTCATCGTGGGCTGCGAGACGCGGCTCTGGGAGGCGAGCTCCCCCAGGCGCATCGGGCCCATCGAGAGGAGCACCGAGAGCGTGCGCCAGACGGCCTGCGACTCCTGGTTGCCGGTCGCCTGGGCGGCGAGGCGGGTGATCCGGTGCGTCACCGAGACGAAGTCGCTCAGGAGCTCGCTGAGCGAGACCTCGCTGGGCGGGACGTCGCGGGCGGGGAGCCCGGCGAGCAGATCGTGAGCAGTCACGCTCCGATCCTAGGGGCGCGCGCCGCCAACGGCCGGGAACGACGAAGGGCGCCGCCTCCGAGGAGACGACGCCCTGCGTCTGCAGGCGTGCCTGCATCACCCCGACGAGCGACCGGCCGGAGCCGGCACCCGCGACGGGTGAAGGGAATTACTTGACGGTGACGGTCGCGCCGGCGCCCTCGAGCTGAGCCTTGGCCTTCTCGGCGGTCTCCTTGTTGACGGCCTCGAGGACCGCCTTGGGGGCACCGTCGACGAGCGCCTTCGCCTCACCGAGGCCGAGGCTGGTGAGGGCGCGCACCTCCTTGATGACCTGGATCTTCTTCTCGCCGGCGGCCTCGAGCACGACGTCGAACTCGGTCTGCTCCTCGACCTCTTCGGCGGGGGCGGCCGGGCCGGCCACACCGGCGGCGGCGACGGGCGCCGCAGCGGTGACCTCGAAGACCTCTTCGAACTTCTTGACGAACTCCGAGAGCTCGATGAGCGTGAGCTCCTTGAAGGCCTCGATGAGCTCGTCCTGCGTGAGCTTTGCCATGATTTTTCTCCTTGTTTTTCTTTGTCTACGAACCGCGCGCGCACTGCTTCCCGGAAGGGGAAGACGTCAGCTCGCGGACTCCTGCTTCTCGCGCAGCGCCTCGACCGTGCGAACGGCCTTCGAGAGCGGAGCGTTGAACAGATATGCGGCGCCGAACAGCGAGGCCTTGAAGGCGCCGGCGAGCTTGCCGAGCAGAACTTCGCGGGACTCGAGGTCGGCGAGCTTGCCCACCTCTTCTGGGGTCAGCGGGTTACCGTCGAAGTAACCGCCCTTGACCACGAGGAGAGGGTTTGCCTTGGCGAAGGCACGCAGCGACTTCGCGACGGCGACAGGGTCGCCGTGCACGAACGCGATGGCCGAGGGGCCAGCGAGCTCGTCGTCGAAGGACGAGATACCGGCGTTGTTCGCCGCGATCTTGGTCAGCGTGTTCTTCACCACGGCGTAGGTTGCGTGCTCACTGATGTCCTTGCGCAGCGTCTTGAGCTGAGCAACAGTGAGACCGCGGTACTCGGTCAGCAGAACGGCCGTCGAGCTCTGGAACTTCTCCGTGAGTTCGGCAACCGAGGCTTCCTTGTTCGCCATGGCTACTCCTGTGAATTCTCGTGCCGGTAGCCCGAAGGCAGGCAAAGAAAAAAGCTCCGGCACAGGGGCGCGGAGCTTCGGGATCGCGGTGAGGCGGAACTGAACTCGTGCACCTGCGCGGGCAATTCGCTTCGCGAATCCTTCGTCCGGTGGCGATCCGCGGGGCCGGGGCCCTGCTCGTGCGCACACCGGAAACCGGCGGTCTTTGGCTTCGGGAAGCGTACGTCATCGCGGCGCGCGGGCGCAAGTCGAGGAGGAGGGTCCTCGCGCGGGATGCTGGAGGCATGACCGGCCCGACCCCCGACTCCGCCCGCGACGTCGACTCCGCGATCGCCTCGGTGGAGGGCGAGCTCAGCACCCTCTTCAACCGTGTGCGGGCGGCGATGCGCTCCTACGCCGAGCGTCTCCACCCGGAGCTGACGCCACTGGGCTACAAGACGATCTCGGCGCTCGAGCGCCGCGGACCCGTGCACTCGGGCGTGCTGGCCGAGCTCCTCGAGATGGACAAGTCGGCGCTCAGCCGCCAGATCACGGCGCTCGACCGCCTCGGCTTCCTCGAGCGCACCCCCGACCCGCAGGACGGCCGCGCCACGATCCTCTCGGTGACTCCGGCGACCGCCGCGCGGCTGCGCGAGATCCGCAGCTCGAACCAGGCGCTGATGCACGAGGAGCTGCGCAGCTGGGCGCTCGCCGACGTCGAGCTCTTCGCCTCTCTCCTGCACAGGATCAACGACCTTGACATCTGACGCTTAGCACCCCGTCCGTTCGGGGACAATCGCCGGACGCCGCCCGCTCGACTGCGTAGTTTCGGAGGCGATGGACCAGCACTCCTCCTCTCTCCTCCCCCACGACGTCGACGGCGCGCTCGGCTTCGCGCGCGGTCTGAGCGCCGACGCGCCCCGGCCCGGCACCGGTCGCACCGCCGAGCTGCACGGTCTCCTCGAGCGCCTGGCTCGGCACGACCTCGGCGTCGCGCGCGCGGTGGAGCCGCACCTCGACGCTCTCGCGATCCTCGGCGAGGCGGAGCTCGACCCGTCCGGACTCGGAGTCGCCGCCGACGCCGCCTGGGGGGTCTTCGCGGCCGAGGGCGGCGGGGATCCTCTGGTCGCGCGCGAGAGCGACGGCGACTGGCTGCTCGACGGAGTGAAGCCCTGGTGCTCGCTGGCCGACCGCCTCGACGCCGCCCTCGTCACCGCCCACGTGGGGGACGGCTCCGGCGAGCGCCGCCTCTTCGCCGTGGCGCTGCGGGACGGGTCGGCGACGCCGGAGCAGGACGCCTGGCACGCGCGGGGCCTGACGGAGGTGCCCAGCGGACCGGTCCGCTTCTCCGGCACCCGCGCCGTCCCCGTAGGCGACGTCGGCTGGTACCTCTCGCGGCCCGGCTTCGCCTGGGGCGGCATCGGCGTCGCCGCCTGCTGGCACGGCGGAGCCCTCGGAGTCGCGGCGGCCGTCGCGGCGGCGGCAGCCCGACGCGAGGACCCGCACCTCCTGGCCCACCTCGGAGCGATCGACACGGCGCTCTCCGCGTCGCGCCGGGCGCTGGACGAGGCCGCCGCGGCGGTCGACGCGGGCGAGGCCGACGGCCCCCGCGGCTCACTGCTCGCCAAGCGCGTGCGGGCGAGCGTCGCCGGAGCGGTCGAGGAGATCCTGCTCCGCGCCGGCCGCGCGCTCGGCCCGGCTCCGCTCGCCCTCGACGCCGAGCACGCCAAGCGCGTCGCCGACCTCGCGCTCTACGTCCGCCAGCACCACGCCGAGCGCGACGACGCCGCTCTCGGCCGCGCCGTGCTCGCCTCGGGCGAGGCGGCCTCCTGGTGAGCCGGCCCTTCGACGGGCGCCTCGAGGGCACTCCTCTCGAGCGCTGGACCGCGGACGGCCGCCGCGACCGCCTCCCGGAGCTGACCCTGCCCGACGGGATCCGGCGCGTCCTGGTGGTCGTGGCGCACGCCGACGACGAGACCCTCGGCTGCGGCGGCACCATCGCGCTCGCGCGTCGGCGCGGGATCGCGGTCGACGTCGTCGTCGTGACCGACGGAGCCGCGGCCCATGGGGAGCGGGACGCGGACCTCGCTGCCGAGCGCCGGCGGGAGGCCTCGGACGCATTGGCGGAGCTCGGCCCCGGCATCGGTCTCGCCTTCCTCGAGGTGCCGGACTCGGCGACCCCGGAGCACCGCGAGCGCATCGCACGCGAGGTGCGCGAGCGGGCGGCCGGCGCCCCCGGGACCGTCCTCCTCCTCTCCACCTGGACCGGGGACGGGCACCGGGACCACCGTGTGGTCGGCGAGATCTGCGCGGAGGTCGCGCGCGAGCTCGGGCAGCCGCTGCTCGCCGCGCCGATCTGGCTGTGGCACTGGGCGGTCCCGGAGGACCCCGAGGTGCCGTGGGGCGACCTCGTGCACCTGCCGCTCGACGACGAGCTGCTCGAGCGCACCCGCCGTGCCCGCTCCCGCTATCCCAGCCAGACCCGCCCCGGGCCCGACGGGACCGGTCCGGTGCTCCATCCGCTCTTCCTGCGCACCTTCACCGGGGACGACCGGCTGGTGAGGATCGCATGAGCTACTTCGACGAGCTGTACGCCCGCCACGAGGACCCGTGGGGGTACACGAGCCGCTGGTACGAGCAGCGCAAGCGCGCCCTGACCCTCGCGAGCCTGCCGGAGCAGCGCTACGGCTCCGTGCTGGAGATCGGCGCCTCGATCGGCGTGCTGGCCGAGGCGCTGGCCGACCGGGCCGACAGCCTGCTGGCGATCGACGTGTCGAGCGCCGCCGTCGAGCGCGCCGCCCGCCGCCTCGCTCCGCTCGAGCACGTGCGGGTCGAGCACCACGACATCACCCGCGGCGTGCCGGAGGGTCCGTTCGACCTGGTCGTGCTCTCGGAGGTCGGCTACTACCTCGGCGACGCCCTCCCCGGCGTGCTGCGCATCATCCGCGACGCCCTCGCCCCCGCTGGGGAGCTCGTCACCGTGCACTGGCGGCATCCGATCGAGGGGCTCGCTCTGGGCGGCGACGCCGTGCAGTCCGCCGTGGCCGAGCTGGGCCTGCACCGCCTCGCCCGCCACGAGGAGGAGGACGTCCTGCTCGAGGTCCACGCCCGCGACTCCCGCTCGGTCGCCCGCCGGACGGGGCTGGTGTGAGCCGGCTCGCGCAGGTGCTGGTCGTCGTGCCCGCGCGCGACGAGGAGGAGCGGATCGGCGGCCTGATCGCCTCCGTCCAGGCCAGTGCGACCCACCTCGCCCACCGGGCGCCCGGCATCGGGATGCGCCTCGTGGTCGCCGCGGACGGCTGCTCCGACGCGACCGTCGAGCGGGCCCGTGCCGTCGGCGCCGAGGTGCTGGAGCTCGCCCGCTGCGGAGTAGGCGCCGCCCGCTCGGCGGGTATCGCGCACGCCCTCTCCTCCGTCACTGCTCCGCTCGAGCAGGTGTGGATCGCCAACACCGACGCCGACACCGTGGTCCCCCGCGACTGGCTGGCCGCCCACGTCGAGCACTCCCGACGGCACGACGCGCTGCTCGGCACGGTCCGGCCCGACCCGGCCGACCTCTCCCCCGGTGCCTACTCGCGCTGGCGAGACGTCCGCGCGCGGGAGGAGTCGATCGGCAGCATCCACGGCGCGAACCTCGGCGTCCGCGCGAGCGCATACCTCGCGGCGGGCGGCTTCGGCCGGGAGCCGCTGCACGAGGACGTCCTGCTCGTCGAGCGGCTGCGCGCGAGCGGCGCCCGGGTCGGAGCGACGGACCGCGGCGAGGTGGTCACCTCCGGCCGCCGCGACAACCGGGTCGAGGGCGGCTACGGCCACTACCTCCACGCTCGCTTCCCGGCCGAGACGTCTCCGGCCTGCGGCTGAATCGGGTACACGCGCACGCGGAACACGATGCGAGGGGTCCCTGTCAATGGTCGGGCCGTGGTTTGTCACGGATTGCGCAGGAGAGTCAAATGGGTGTCGAGCACGACCCGGTGCTCTCCGATGGAAGGGTCACCGCATGAATCCCCGCCTCGTCCTGCTGGCACTGGTCGCCTTCACCGCCTACGTGTTCGGCTCCCGCGCCGGCCGTGGCCGCTACGAAGAGCTGCGCCACCTCGCACTCGGCGTGTGGAACGACCCGGCCACGAAGAAGACCCGCAAGAAGCTCAAGAAGACCTCCAAGCGCGAGGCCAAGCAGCTCACCGCCATCGCGAGCAAGGCCCGCGACAAGGTGCAGCGCCGCCTCCGCTGACCCCCGCTTCCACGACTCACCGGACACCGGCCCGCCGGTGTCTCCGCTCGCATCGGAACGGCCGATCGAGCACGAACTGAAGGAGAAACATCATGGGCATCATCAGCTGGATCATCCTCGGCCTCATCGCCGGGGCGCTCGCCAAGCTCATCCTCCCGGGCAAGCAGGGCGGCGGATGGATCATCACGATCGTCCTCGGCATCGTGGGCGCGCTGCTCGGCGGCTTCCTCAGCACGCTGTTCGGCATCCAGGACGCCGTCAACGGCATCAACATCGTGAGCATCATCGTCTCCGTCGTCGGTGCGATCGTCGTCCTCCTCATCTACGGCGCGATCGTCGGCCGCAAGTCCCGCGCGTAAGTCGCGCTCCCCGAAGGCCCCCGGCATCCGTGCCGGGGGCCTTCGGGGTTCCCGGAGCGGGCGCACCTCTGCTCGGGGGATCCGACTCCTCCTCCGCGGGGAAGCTGGATGTCCGCCGAGCGCGCAAGGGGTTGATGCTGAGAGCCGCAGGCGATGGACTGGAGGCACGACGGCGCGGCTCCACTGCGCCCTCGCCCCGACGAAAGGACGTACTCGCTCATGAGCGACGACACCGCAACGGTCCCCACGATCACCCTGAACAACGGCGTGGAGATCCCGCAGCTGGGCTTCGGCGTATTCCAGATCGACCCGGCCGAGACCAAGGACGCGACCCTGGCGGCCCTCGAGGTCGGCTACCGCCACATCGACACCGCCGAGATGTACGGCAACGAGGCGGGCGTCGGCGAGGCCGTCCGCGCCTCCGGCCTCGACCGCTCCGAGGTCTTCGTGACCAGCAAGCTCAACAACGGCTTCCACGCCCGCGAGGACGCTCTCGCCGCGATCGACGTCACCCTCGGCGAGCTGAAGTTCGACTACGTCGACCTCTTCCTCATCCACTGGCCGCTCCCGAACGTGGGCGACTACCTGGAGACCTGGAAGGCGATGGAGGAGATCTACCGCAGCGGCAAGGCGAAGGCGATCGGCGTCTCCAACTTCCAGACCAAC
The DNA here is from genome assembly GCF_002932235.1 of Rathayibacter sp. AY1E3. Lineage (NCBI taxonomy): Bacteria > Bacillati > Actinomycetota > Actinomycetes > Micrococcales > Microbacteriaceae > Rathayibacter > Rathayibacter sp. AY1E3. Next base: position 3,148 of record NZ_PSVN01000034.1, on the reverse strand, counting down.
CACCTCAACCGGCTCCGCGCCGAGGCGACCATCGTCCCGGCCGTGAACCAGATCGAGGTGCACCCCTACCTCGTGCAGCAGGAGCTCCGCGCCTACGGCACCGAGCACGGCATCGCGACCGAGGCCTGGTCGCCGATCGCGCAGGGCCTCGTCCTCGACGACGACACCATCACCCGCATCGCGCGCAACGTCGACCGCAGCCCGGCGCAGGTCGTGCTCCGCTGGCACATCCAGCGCGGCGACATCGTCTTCCCGAAGTCGGTCACCCGCAAGCGCGTGGAGGAGAACTTCGCCCTCTTCGACTTCGAGCTCGACGACGAGGCGATGACCGACATCACGGCGCTCGACCGCGGCCACCGCACCGGCCCCGACCCCGACACCTTCAACTACATCCCGAGCTGATCCTCGGCTCCACGGAGCGCGCCCGGCCTGCAGTCGTCCTGCGGACCGGGCGCGCTCGTGCGTGGGGCGGCGAGCCGAGCCGCGCACGAACAGGGCGGGTCTCGAGACGCCGCGCTGCCGCTCCTCGACCGGCACGGTCACGGGCCGACCGCACCCCTGCTGATCGAGGAGCGGGCGCAGCCCGCGTATCGGGATCCACCCCACCGACGAACAGCGCGGATCCCGATGCGCCGGGCCCGCGGGTCAGCCCTGCTGCGAGTCGCGCCAGGAGTGCTCGGGGGCGTAGCCGAGGACCTCGCGGGCGTGGTCGATCGAGAGCAGGGTGCCGGTTGTCCCGAGGTCGCCGCGCAGCTCGACGCCGGGGAACACCTCGGCCACCAGCTCGGCGTTGGGGCGCGTCATCACGGTGTCGGCCGCGGCGATGATGAAGCGGTCGAACCCGGTCGTCTCGGCGAGCAGCGCCTTCTCGACCGCCTGCGCTCCGTCGCGTCCGTCGATGTAGCCCCAGAGGTTCCACTTGCGCAGCAGCGCGTCGGAGTCGAACGACGGGAACTCGGCGTAGTCGGCCTCGTCCATGACGTTCGAGAAGCGCAGGCCCGTGATCTTCAGGTCCGGGTGCCAGCGGCACAGCTCGATCGCCATCTGCTCCTCGAGGTGCTTGGTGAGCGAGTAGACCGACTCAGGGCGCGCCGGGTACTGCTCGTCGACCGGGATGTAGGGCGGCGGGACGTCGAAGGGCAGGCCCAGCACGGTCTCGCTGGAGGCGTAGACGACGTTGCGGATGCCGGCACGGATCGCTCCGTGGAACGCGTTGAACGTCGCGATCATGTTGTTGTGGAACGTGGCGACGTCGGGCACGAGGCCCGGCGCGGGGATCGCGGCGAGGTGCACGAGCGCGTCGATGCCCTCGTACTGGTCGTTCACCGACTGCAGCGCGTCCACGACCTGGCCGTAGTCGGCGATGTCGATGCGGACGAAGCCCGCGCCGCGGTCCCCCGCACGGTCCAGGTTGAAGACCTCGTGCCCGGAGGCGCGGAGGCGGGTGACGACGTGGCGGCCGAGCTTGCCGGATCCACCGGTGACTGCGATTCTCATGCTCGAACGCTAACGGTCCTGAGCGACGAGGGACGAGGGTTGCGGATCAGCTCCGGGCATGGAGCGAGATCGCGCCGCCGACCTCGGGCGTCGTCTCGTCGGCGACGAGCTCCGTCCAGCGGCGGAGCACGGCGGCGCCGGCCGCGTCGTTCACGGCTCCGTCGACGACGAGGACCGGGTAGGGCTTCTCGGGCACGCCCTCTGCGGGCCGCACGTCGACGTGGGCGACGTCGTAGGCGTGCTCGAACAGCCAGTCGGCCATCGCGTAGTCGCTCCGGGAGTCGCCGACCGTGCGCCAGCGCTGCGGGATCGCGCCGGTCGCTCCGAGCAGCTCCACGGCGCGCTGGGCGCCGAGGTCCTTGCCGAGCCGGTTCGACTCGATGTCGGTCGAGATGACGGTCGGGTCGATGCGGAAGTCGACCGTCCCCTCCTCGTTCGGGTACCGGATGCCGCGGCGCTCGACTCCGAGGCCCGCGGCGGTCATGATCTGCAGGGCGTCGGCGTCGAAGACGAGCTGGCGCTCGAGGTAGTCCTCGCTCGGCAGGTCGACCAGCTGCTCGGCCGAGACCATGGCGCGCTTGGTCTCGTCGAAGAAGACCAGGTCGTCGTAGTCGGAGCGGATCATCCGCTCGAGGTCGCGGGCCACCGGCTCGGGGATCGCGAGCGACTCGTCGACGATCGGCTCCGAGGTGCCGCGGTAGTCGACGGTGAACCAGACGGCGCCCTTCTCGCAGACGCAGACGATGCGGGCCTCGGCCGAGACGCCGCGCTCGAGGAGCGCGGGCAGGACCCGCTCGCGCAGGAACGCGTCGGAGCGGCCCGTGTTGAACACGATCGGGATGCCGGCGTTGGCCAGGGCGACGAGGTCGTCGGCGATCTCGGGGATCGAGATCGTGCGCGTGACGGGGCTCGCGATGGGCCCGTCGACGTCGAGGAGCAGGCCGAGCGGAGGGGGTGTGGAGGTCATCGTGTCCCATTCTGCCGTGCCGGGGCCGCTCGACGCCTCCGTGACCGCCTCCGCGCGGGCGGAGCGGTTCAGGAGGCGGGGACGACGAGGGTGCGCTGGGCGGTGGTGCCGTCGGGGGCGAGGACGGCGAGGGTGATCAGGGTCTCGGAGTCGCGGCAGTCGGCGGTGACGGCGGCGGAGCCGGACGCCGCGAGGTCGACGGGCTCGCCCGCGCTCGCGTCGGTGGTGCCGACGGCCAGGCGGGCGGTGGCGCCTCCGCTCGTCTCCCACGACAGGGCGAGCGGGACGGAGGCGGTGCGGTCGCCCTCGCAGTCGACGGAGGCGGGGGTGGAGGCGAAGGAGACGATCGCCGGAGGAGCATCGGATCCGGTGCCCGGCTCGGTGTCTGACGGTGCGGCGGAGGCCGTCGATGCGGGGGCGGCGGCGCCGTCGGTCGCCTCCGCGGAGCCGGGAGCGGCGGACGTCGCCGGAGCGCTCCCGGACGGCGCCGAGGACGGGCCCGCGGACGCCGTGGCTGCGCCGGGCGCTTGCCCGCCGGCGGGCCGGACGAGCAGCACGATCGCGAGGACGACGGCGACGAGTCCGAGGGCGGCGAGGACGATCCCGGTGGTGCGGGCGGGGCGGGACGGCATCGGTCCTCCTGGGACGGGACGGGACGGGCGGAAGAGACGGGCGGAAGAGACG
>NZ_PSVN01000033.1:0-15865 GCF_002932235.1 Rathayibacter sp. AY1E3 | reverse complement strand
GCGTCGACGGCGCCCGCCCCGGCCCCCGGTCCGCTCCCCGAGAGCGCCGTCGACGCCGTGCGCGCCGGGTACGCGTTCACCGGCCCGGCCCTCGAGCTCGGCGCCCTCGTCAACGGCGACGCGCGGATCGACGTGCCCGTCCGCATCCCGCTCGGCATGCTCAACCGGCACGGCCTCGTCGTCGGCGCGACCGGCACCGGCAAGACGAAGACGCTGCAGGTCCTCGCCGAGCAGCTCTCGGCCCACGGCGTCCCCGTCTTCGCCGCGGACATCAAGGGCGACCTCTCCGGCCTCGCCACTCCGGGCACCGCGACCGACGCGCTGCTCGCCCGCACCCGCGGCATCGGCCAGGACTGGCGGGCGGAGGCGGCCCCCGCCGAGTACTTCGCGCTCGGCGGCATCGGCACCGGCGTCCCCGTCCGCGCCACCGTGACGGGATTCGGCGCGCTGCTGCTCGCGAAGGTGCTCGGCCTCAACCACACGCAGGAGTCGAGCCTCGGTCTCGTCTTCCACTACGCCGAGAGCGCCGGTCTCCCGCTCGTCGACCTGTCCGACCTCCGCGCCGTGCTCACCTACCTCGTCGGCGACGAGGGCAAGGCGGAGCTCGCCGAGCTCGGCGGGCTGTCCAAGGCGACCGCCGGCGTGATCCTCCGCGAGCTGATCGCGTTCGCCGACCAGGGCGCCGACGTGTTCTTCGGCGAGCCCGAGATCGACACGGCCGAGTTCCTCCGCCTCGCCGCCGACGGGCGCGGCGTCGTCAGCCTCCTCGAGGTCCCCGGAGTCGCCGACCGACCGGCTCTGTTCTCCACCTTCCTGATGTGGCTGCTCGCCGACCTCTTCAACGACCTGCCGGAGGTCGGCGACCTCGACAAGCCGAAGCTGGTGTTCTTCTTCGACGAGGCGCACCTGCTCTTCCGCGACGCGTCGAAGGACTTCCTCGCCGCGATCACCCAGACCGTGCGCCTCATCCGCTCCAAGGGCGTCGGCATCGTCTTCGTCACGCAGACCCCGAAGGACGTGCCGGGCGACGTCCTCGCCCAGCTCGGCTCCCGCGTGCAGCACCAGCTCCGCGCGCACACGCCGGACGACGCCAAGGCCCTCCGCGCCACCGTCTCGACCTACCCCGAGAGCGACTACGACCTCGGCGAAGTCCTCCAGGCGCTCCCCATCGGCGAGGCGATCGTGACGGTCATGAACGAGCGCGGCGCCCCGACCCCGGTCGCCTGGACGCGTCTCCGCGCCCCGCTCGGCTCGATGAAGCCCACCCCCGAGGCCGACCGCGAGGCGAGCGTCCAGAGGTCCCCGCTCCTCGCGCGCTACGGCACGCCCCTCGACCGCGACTCCGCCCGCGAGATCCTCACCCGTCGGCTCGACGCCGCCGCCGACGCCGAGGAGGCCCGCGCCGCCGCCGAGCAGCAGGCCGCCGACGACGCCCGCCGCGCCAAGGAGGACGCGCGTCGCGCCAAGGAGGAGACCGTGGACGCCGCCCGCCGCGCGAAGGAGCGGGCCGCTGCCGAGCGCGCCGCCGACCAGGCCGCCGAGCGCTCCCGACGGCGCACGGCACCGACCTCCCGCGGGACCCGCACCGCCCGCCGCGACAAGACGGTCGTCGAGGAGGTGCTGGGCTCGAGCGCCGGCAGGACGCTGCTGCGCGAGGTGGTCCGCGGGATCTTCGGGACCGCCCGACGGCGCTGACGCGACCCGGGCCGCTCGGGGAGACGAGGCGCTAACGGGAGCGTGTTAGCGTCGGTAGCATGAGTGAGAGCGGGACGACGCGGGAGCGGATCCTCCGAGCGACGGTCGAGCTGCTGGCGGACGGCGGGCGGGACGCGGTGTCGACGCGGGCGATCAGCGCGGCGGCGGGGGTGCAGGCACCCACGATCTACCGGACGTTCGGCGACCTGCGCGGGCTGCTCGACTCGGCCGCGGCAGCCGGATTCGCCACGGCCCTCGCCGACTTCGAGCGGAGCGAGGCGCCGGCCGACCCGGTCGACGCGCTCCGCACCGCCTGGGATCACCACGTCGCCTTCGGACTCGCCGAACCGCACCTCTACGCGCTGATGTTCACCGCGCGGCCGGGGGAGGAGTCGGAGGCGGCGCGCCTGTCCCGCGGCGTCCTCCTCGACGCGGTCCGGGCCGTCGCCGAAGCCGGCCGCCTCACCGTCGACGTCGAGCGGGCCTCCCGCCTGCTCCAGTCGGCCGCGCTCGGCTGCACCCTCACGTTGACCGCCCTCGCCGACCCCGACGACGAGCTCTCGTCCCGCTCGCGCGAGTCCGTCCTCGCGGCGATCACCACGGCGGAGGCGGGCCCCACCGATCCCGCCGCCCGTGCGGTCGTCGTGCACGCCGTCGCCCTGCGGACGGCGCTGCCGCAGATCGAGCCCCTCAGCGCGGGGGAGCGGCTCCTGCTCGACGAATGGCTCGAGCGCATCGCCGACTGACGGTCGGCGTCGCCGGAGGGTCCGTATCGCCGCCCTGTCGTCCGCGTCGTCGTAATACGGATGGCGACGGGCACGATCCGGGACCGGCACCTACGGTCGGACCATGTCGCGATCCATAGCCGAACTCTTCTTCCGCCCCGTCTGCTCGGCCCCGCTCGTCGCCCGTCGTGGCGCGTTCTGCTCCGACTCCTGCGCGCGGACGAACCACCTCTACGGCTGATCCCGCGCCCGGCACGCGCCGGACGATCGGCGGCCCCTGCTCGGCGCGACGTCGTCGGCTGCAGCTGGGTGTGCCCCGCAGGGCGAACCCGGCGATGCGTGAGTGGGCCGCTCCGATCGACGCCTTCACCGGTCGACCGGGCTCCGACGATCGGCCGCACCGGTTAAACAAAACGGTGCCCGTGCTGGCGAGAGCAACGGACACCGTTCGCGGAGGATGGGGGATTCGAACCCCCGAGGGCTTTCACCCAACACGCTTTCCAAGCGTGCGCCATAGGCCACTAGGCGAATCCTCCTGGCACGACCTGAGCCGCGACTCATCGATACTAGCCGGTGTCGGAGGCTCCCGCTGACCACGACCCCGACACGACCCGCTCTCCTCGGCCGCCGTCGTCGGTTAGACTGTCACCCGGCTCCCCGCGTGGCGCCATCCAGGCCAACTCCCCCAGGGCGGAAACGCAGCAAGGGTAACCGGGCTCTGGCGGGTGCGCGGGGGGTCTTCTTCCGTTTACCGGCAGTTTCTTTCAAGGGCCGCTCGTCCGCAGGGCCGCCGGTCTGACGGGGCCGCCTGCTCCGCCGCCCGGCGTCCGCGCCACCGCACTGCCGGCTTGCACCGCTCGAGGAAGCTCCTCCACAGCAGCGCCGCATGCACGCCCTCCCATCCCTGGCCTCTACTCAGCCAGGCGGAGGGACCCCCTCGGTAGGCTGGATCCGATGGTTCAGAGCATCTACATCTCGTCCGCCGAAGGTCATTCGGGCAAGTCCACGGTCGCCCTCGGCGTCCTCGATGCGCTCAGCAGCCAGGTGCAGCGGGTCGGCGTCTTCCGCCCGATCGCCCGCTCCACCTCCGAGCCGGACTACGTGCTCGAGATGCTGCTCGGCCACTCCGACTCGGGCCTCGCCTACGAGGACTGCATCGGCGTCACCTACGAGGACGTCCACGCCGACGGCGAGGCGGCGCTCTCGCGGATCGTCGAGCGGTACAAGGGCGTCGAGGCCCGGTGCGACGCCGTCGTCATCCTCGGCTCCGACTACACGGACGTCGGCAGCCCCACCGAGCTCGGCTACAACGCCCGCATCGCCGCCAACCTCGGTGCCCCGGTCCTGCTCGTCCTCACCGGCCGGGACTCGTCCCGCAGCGAGCAGCTGGGCCAGGCTCCCGCGCGCACGCCGGAGGAGATGCGCCAGATCACGGAGCTCGCCTCGGTCGAGCTGCGCACGGCCCACGCGAGCCTCATCGGAGTGATCGCGAACCGCGCCGATCCCGACACCGCCGCCGACGCCGTCGCCGCGATCCGCGAGAGCATCCCCGCCACCGTCCCGGTCTGGGCGATCCGCGAGGATCCGTTCCTCGTCGCTCCGAGCCTGTCCCGCCTGGTCGAGGCGGTCGACGGCGTCGTCGTCGCGGGCGATCCGGAGCTGCTCGGCCGCGAGGCGCTCGGCGTGGTGATCGCCGGCATGTCGATGGTGAACGTCCTGCCGCGGCTCACCGAGGGCGGCGTCGTGATCGTCCCCGGCGACCGGCCCGAGGTCGTCCTCGCCGTGATCATGGCGTACGCCTCCGGCACGTTCCCCACGGTCACCGGCATCATCCTCAACGGCGGCTTCGAGCTGCCGGAGCCGATCGTCCGGCTGATCGAGGGCGTCGACAGCCGCGTGCCGATCGTGATGACCGAGCTCGGCACCTACGACACCGCCGTCCGCGTCACCGCGGCCCGCGGCCGCCTGGCGGCCGACTCCCCGCGCAAGCGCGACACCTCCCTCGCCCTCTTCCAGGAGGCGGTCGACGCGGTCGAGCTGCTCACCCTCCTCGACGTCGGCCGGTCCGAGGTCGTCACGCCGCTGATGTTCGAGTACGGGCTGATCGAGCGCGCGCGCATCGCCGACCGCCACATCGTCCTGCCCGAGGGCGGCGACGACCGGATCCTCCGTGCCGCCGCGACCGTGCTCAAGCGCGGCATCGCCCGGCTCACGATCCTCGGCGAGGAGGCCGAGATCCGCGCCCGTGCGGCGGGCCTCGGCCTCGACCTCGACGGCGCGCGCGTGCTGAGCACCCTCGACCCCGAGCACCGCGCGCGCTTCGCCGAGGAGTACGCCCGCATCCGCGCGCACAAGGGCATCACCTACGACCACGCCTACGACACCGTCACGGACGTCTCCTACTTCGGCACGATGATGGTGCAGCTCGGCCTGGCCGACGGGATGGTCTCGGGAGCCGCGCACACGACCGCGCACACCATCCGCCCCGGCTTCGAGATCATCAAGACGAGCCCGGGCGTCTCCGTCGTCTCGAGCGTGTTCCTGATGGCGCTCGCCGACCGCGTGCTGGTCTACGGCGACTGCGCGGTGAACCCCGACCCCACCGAGGCGCAGCTCGCCGACATCGCGATCTCGTCCGCCGAGACCGCCCAGCAGTTCGGGATCGACCCCCGCATCGCGATGCTCTCCTACTCCACCGGCGAGAGCGGAGCCGGCGCCGACGTCGAGAAGGTCCGCGCGGCGACGGCTCTGGTGCGCGAGCGCCGGCCCGACCTGCTCGTCGAGGGCCCGATCCAGTACGACGCGGCGGCCGACGCGGCGGTCGCGGCCTCGAAGATGCCCGGCTCCCAGGTCGCCGGGCGCGCGACGGTGTTCATCTTCCCCGACCTCAACACGGGCAACAACACCTACAAGGCCGTGCAGCGCTCGGCCGGCGCCGTCGCCATCGGACCGGTCCTCCAGGGTCTGCGCAAGCCGGTCAACGACCTCTCGCGCGGCGCGCTCGTGCAGGACATCGTCAACACCGTCGCGATCACGGCCATCCAGGCCGCCACCCAGGCCATCGTCCCGCCCACCGCCGCCATCCCCGTAGTGCGCTAGCGGCGACCCCGCCGCCGCCCCTCCCGACCCCGATCACCCCAGGAGTCCCCTCATGTCCGTCGTCCTCGTCGTCAACAGCGGATCGTCGTCGTTCAAGTACCAGCTCATCGAGATGACCACCGAGGAGACGCTCGCCAGCGGCCTCGTCGAGCGGATCGGCGAGGACATCGGCCGCACGAAGCACACCCGCGACGGGGAGTCGTTCGAGATCGAGGGGCCGATCCCCGACCACACCGCCGGCTTCGACGCGATGATCCGCGCGTTCGGCGAGCACGGCCCGAGCCTCGACGAGTTCCCTCCCGTCGCCGTGGGCCACCGCGTCGTGCACGGCGGCAAGCGCTTCTTCGAGCCCACCGTCGTCACCGACCTGGTCAAGATCAACATCGAGGACCTCGCCGACCTCGCCCCGCTGCACAACCCCGCGAACCTCGAGGGCATCGAGGCGGCGCAGAACGCCTTCCCGGACGTCCCGCACGTCGCCGTCTTCGACACCGCCTTCCACCACACGATCCCGGCCGAGGCGTCGACCTACGCGCTGCCCGCCGAACTCGCCGAGAAGCACCGCGTCCGCCGCTACGGCTTCCACGGCACCTCGCACAAGTTCGTCTCGGAGGCCGCCGCCGCCTACCTCGGCCGCCGCCGCTCCGACCTGAAGACGATCGTCCTGCACCTGGGCAACGGAGCGTCCGCCTGCGCCGTCGACGGCGGCGTCTCCGTCGAGACCTCGATGGGCATGACCCCGCTCGAGGGCCTGGTGATGGGTACCCGCTCCGGCGACCTCGACCCGGCCGTCGTCTTCCACCTGGCCCGCAAGGCGGGCCTCTCGATCGACGAGCTCGACACCCTCCTCAACCGCCGAAGCGGCCTCCTCGGCCTCACGGGTCGCGGCGACATGCGCGACGTCCAGGAGGCGGCCGAGGCCGGCGACGAGCGGGCCCGCGCCGGACTCGAGGTCTACTACCACCGCCTCCGCCACTACATCGGCGCCTTCTACGCCCAGCTGGGCCGCGTCGACGCCGTGGTGTTCACGGCCGGAGTCGGCGAGAACGTCGCCGCCGTCCGCGCCGGCGCCCTCCGCGGCCTCGAGGGCCTGGGCATCGAGCTCGACCCCGAGCGCAACACGTCCTCCGACCGCGGCGCCCGCCGCATCTCCACCGACGACTCCCGCGTCGCCGTCCTCGTCATCCCCACGAACGAGGAGCTGGAGATCGCCCGGCAGTCCTTATCGGTCGTGTAGCGGCGGAGCCGCGACACGACTCGAGGCCGGCTTCCAGGGGTGGTGGCTCCCGTGGAGCGGGTCCTGTCGGGCTGCCCTGAATCGCTCGCACGCGGCGGTGCCCGCTCGTCGTGCGGCGGTGGCCCGCTGCGCGACCGCGGTCGGCTTCTCGTGGGCCTGCATCGCGCAGAGCCGGCTACGTCGGGCTGCCCTGAATCGCTCGCACGCGATTCCGGGTCGCGGCCCTCTGCCGAATACTCGGGCCCTCCTGCTGGTCGAGTAGCCGCGGGACGCGGCGTATCGAGTCCGAGCGCGAGGGAGGAGATCTCGATGCGGCTGCTGCGCGGGCTGCTCGATCGGCAGGAGCCGGCTGAGGAGCCCCGGCTCAGGGCAGCAGGCGCGCGTCGCCCGCGTAGAGGTTGAAGCCGGAGCCGCGGCTGAAGCCGATCAGGGTGAGGCCGGAGTCGCGAGCCAGGTCCACCGCCAGCGACGACGGGGCACCGACCGCGGCGAGCAGGGGGATGCCGGCCATCACGGCCTTCTGCACCAGCTCGAACGAGGCGCGCCCCGACACCTGCAGCAGCGTCCCCCGCAACGGCAGCCGCCCCTCCCGGAGCCCCCAGCCGACCACCTTGTCCACGGCGTTGTGCCGCCCGACATCCTCCCGGAGCACCAGCAGCGAGCCGTCCGCGTCGAACAGCCCGGCCGCGTGGACGCCGCCCGTCCGCTCGAACACCGCCTGCGCCTCGCGGAGCCGATCGGGGAGCGAGACCAGCAGCTCCCGCTCGACCCGCAGGTCGTCCTCCGCGACGCTCCACGCCGAGTCGGTGGCGACCGCCTCGAGCGACGCGAGCCCGCACACTCCGCACGAGCTCGTCGTGTAGACCGACCGCTCGCGCTCGAGCAGCACGGCCTCCCGCCCGCCGCGGACGCTCGCGTCGACCACGTTGTACGTGTTCTCGCCCGGACCGGAGCCGCTCGCGCAGTAGCGCATCGCCGCCAGCTGCTCCGACTCGGTGAGCACCCCCTCGGACACCAGGAATCCCGCGACCAGGTCGAAGTCGTCGCCGGGTGTGCGCATGGTCACGCTGAAGCGCCGTCCGCCGACGCGGATCTCGAGCGGCTCCTCGACGGCCAGGACGTCCTCGTGGCGTCGGGGCGGATCGCCGGCGCGGACGGCGGTCAGGCGGGTGCGGGCGACACTGCGGCTCATGGGTCTCCTCAGGCGGTGGAGGTCATCCTCCCACCGGGAACCGGGAGCGATGCCGGGGTACGGACGTACGATGCAGGAATGGTCGATGACGCCGAGCCCCGCGAGAGTCCGATCGACGAGAGCCGCCTCTCCGTCCGGTCGCCGAAGAGACGCGCCGTCGGGATCCCCGGCGTCGCCCACGCCCTCGAGATCTCGCTCAAGCAGATGGGCCCGGTGCGCAGCGCCGAGACGCTCCTGCGGGTGAACCAGAAGACCGGATTCGACTGCCCGGGCTGCGCCTGGCCGGAGGGCGACAAGCGCCACGTCGCCGAGTTCTGCGAGAACGGAGCGAAGGCGGTCGCCGAGGAGGCCACGCTCCGCACCGTCACATCGGCGTTCTTCGCCGCGCACCCCGTCGCGGAGCTGGAGGAGTGGGACGACTTCGCGCTCGGCCAGCAGGGCCGGCTCACGGAGCCGATGCTGCTCGAGGAGGGCGCGACGCACTACCGGCCCGTGGGCTGGGACGAGGCGCTCGACCTCGTGGCCGAGGAGCTGCGCGCCTGCGCGAGCCCCGACGAGGCGATCTTCTACACGTCCGGCCGGACCTCGAACGAGTCGGCCTTCGTCTACCAGCTGATGGTCCGCGGCTTCGGCACGAACAACCTGCCCGACTGCTCGAACATGTGCCACGAGTCCAGCGGATCCGCCCTCACCGAGACGATCGGGATCGGCAAGGGCTCGGTGAGCCTGCGCGACGTGGAGCGGGCTCCGCTGATCATCGTCGCCGGCCAGAACCCCGGAACGAACCACCCGCGGATGCTGACCGCGCTGGAGCGCGCCAAGCGCGCCGGCGGCACCATCGTGGCCGTGAATCCGCTGCCGGAGGCGGGGCTGCTCCGCTTCCAGAACCCGCAGACCGTCCGCGGCACCCTGGGCGACGGCACGGCCCTCGCCGACCACTTCCTCCAGGTCCGGCTGGGCGGCGACCAGGCCCTGTTCCAGGGTCTGGGCAAGGCGCTGCTCGAGTCTGAGGAGGCGCGCGGCGACGTCTTCGACCACGCCTTCATCCGCGAGAGCACCGGCGGCCTCGCCGCGTACCTCCACGGGCTGCGGGAGGTCCAGTGGGACGAGATCGAGCGGGCGAGCGGGATCGACGAGACGCGCATCCGCACCGTCGCCGAGCTGATCGCGGCGTCCGAGGGCACCGTCGTCTGCTGGGCGATGGGCCTCACGCAGCACGCGCACTCGGTCGCGACGCTCAAGGACGTCGTCAACGTGCTCCTGCTCACCGGCAACATCGGCAAGCCCGGCGCGGGCGTCTGCCCGGTGCGCGGCCACTCGAACGTGCAGGGCGACCGCACGATGGGCATCTTCGAGCGGATGCCGGACTCCTTCCACGACGCGCTCGACCGCGAGTTCTCCTTCTCCTCCCCGCGCGTGCACGGGACGGACACGGTCGCCGCGATCCGGGCGATGCGCGACGGGAAGGCCCGCGTGTTCATGGGGCTCGGCGGCAACTTCGCCCGGGCGACGCCCGACAGCGGAGTGACGGAGGCGGCGATGCGCTCGCTCGCCCTCACCGTCCACGTCTCGACCAAGCTCAACCGCTCGCACGTGGTCACCGGCCGGCGCGCGCTGATCCTGCCCACCCTCGGCCGCACCGACTCCGACGTGCAGCGCTCGGGCGAGCAGCGGGTCACGGTCGAGGACTCGATGAGCGCCGTGCACGCCTCCCGGGGCCGCCTGCGCCCGCCGAGCCCGGGCCTGCGCTCGGAGGTGGCGATCCTCACGGGGATCGCGGAGCGGCTGCTCGAGGGCCGCGAGAACGTCCCCCGGGTCGACTGGGCGGGACTGCGCGACGACTACCGCCGCATCCGCTCGCACATCGCCAACGTCGTCCCCGGTTTCGACGGCTTCGAGGCCCGGATCGACGTGCCCGGCGGCTTCGTCCTCCCGCACCCGCCGCGCGACTCGCGCCGCTTCGACACCCCCTCCGGCCTGGCCCGCTTCACCGCGAATCCGCTCGAGTACCCGCGGGTTCCGGAGGGCAGGCTGCTGCTGCAGACGCTGCGCTCGCACGACCAGTTCAACACCACGATCTACGGCAGGGACGACCGCTACCGAGGGATCCACGACGGCCGCCGGGTGGTGTTCGTCCACGCCGACGACGTCGCCGAGCTGGGCTTCGCGGACGGCGCGATGGTCGACCTGGTCTCGGAGTGGCCCGACGGCGTCGAGCGGCGGGCGGAGGCGTTCCGCGTCGTGGCGTACGACACGCCCCGCGGCTGCGCGGCCGCCTACTACCCCGAGACGAACGTCCTCGTGCCGCTGGACTCGACCGCGAAGATCAGCAACACGCCGACCTCGAAGTCGGTCGTGATCCGCCTCGAACCGGCGGCGTAGGCCTCACCAGGGCAGCGGCAGCAGGCGCACGGAGTCGCCCGCTGCCGCTCCCGGTGCGGGCACGACGGCCACGGCCTCCGAGGCGGCGAGACCGGTGAGCATGTGCGAGCGGATGCCGGCGGAGGCCCGCCAGCCGTCCTCGCCGGAGGAGACGGGCACGAGCACCGTGCTCCCCGCGCGCCCGAGCGGCTCGGCGAGGACGCCCCGGCCGAGGGGCCGGGCAGCGGCGCCGGACGCCGCGTCGAGGGCCGGCGGCAGGAAGGAGACCGCCGCGAGCAGGGCGGCGAGCGGGTTGCCCGGCAGCGCGATCACCAGCGTCCCTCCCGGCAGCAGCGCAGCCATGGTCGGGTGGCCGGGGCGCATGCCGACGCCGTCGACGAGGACGCGCGCGTCCACCGCATCGAGGGCGCGACGGACCGCGTCCACCCGGGAGCGCCCGGTCCCGCCCGTCGTGAGGAGGATCGGCGCCGTGCCCGCCAGCAGCGTCCGTGCGATCGCCTCCTCGTCGTCGCCGCGGCGCACGACCTCTCCCACGGCTCCGCCCGAGAGCTCGACCAGCGCGGGCAGCAGCGGCGTGAACGCGTCGCGCACCCGTCCGGCGGGCGGCATCCCCTCGGTGTCGACCTCGTCCCCCGTGAGGAGCAGGTCGACCGCGGCGGGCGGGCGGACGTCGAGCGCGTCGATCCCGGCGACCGCGAGCAGGGCGAGGTGCGCGGGAGTGAGGCGGGTCCGGGCATCGACCAGCACGGCTCCGCGGGCGGCCTCGTCGCCCGCGCGCCGGACGTGGCGGCCGGGCGGGAGGGGCGCCCGCGCCGTGAGCAGGTCGTCGCGGACCGCGCCCTGCTCGGACGGCAGCACCGCGTCGCTCCAGTCGGGCACGGCGGCTCCGGTGACGATCGGCGCGGCGGTGCCGTCCTCGAGCGGCCAGGGCCCGGGTCCGCGCACGGCCCAGCCGTCCATGGCCGAGGAGTCGTAGTGGGGGAGCGGCCGGGCGGCGGTGACGGCGCGGTCGAGGACGGCTCCGCGGGCGTCGAGGAGGGGGACTGTCGAGACGCCGGAGCGCGCCACCGCTTCGCCGACGATCCGCCTGGCCTCGTCCCAGTCGCTCGCCTCGTGCCCGTGTGCGCTCATCCCGTCCATTCTCCCGGGGCTCGGGGCGGGCCCTGGGCAGGACCCGCCCCGTCGGTCATCCCAGGTAGCCGTTCGGGTTCAGCACGAACTTCTTCGCGGCGCCCTTGTCGAAGTCGGCGTAGCCGCGGGGAGCGTCGTCCAGGCTGATCGCGGTGGCCTGGACCGCGTCGGCGATGTGGACCCGGTCGTGCAGGATCGCCATCATCAGCTGCCGGTTGTACTTCATGACCGGGCACTGGCCCGTGGTGAAGGACAGCGACTTCGCCCAGCCGAGCCCGAGGCGGATCGACAGCGAGCCCTCCTGGGCCGCCTCGTCGACTCCGCCCGGGTCGCCCGTGACGTAGAGGCCCGGGATGCCGAGGGCGCCGCCCGCCGCGGTGATCGACATCAGCGAGTTCAGCACCGTCGCCGGCGCCTCCTTCCCCGAGTCGGCGCCGTTGCCGTGCGCCTCGAAGCCGACGGCGTCCACTCCGCAGTCGACCTCGGGCACGCCGAGGATCTGCTCGATCTGGCCGGCCGGATCGCCCTTCGAGACGTCGACCGTCTCGCAGCCGAAGGAGCGCGCCTGCGCCAGACGCTCCTCGTTGAGGTCCGCGACGATCACGACGGCCGCTCCGAGCAGCTGCGCTCCGACCGCCGCGGCGAGTCCGACCGGTCCCGCTCCTGCGACGTAGACCGTGGACCCGACGCCGACTCCGGCGGTCACCGCGCCGTGGAAGCCCGTCGGGAAGATGTCCGAGAGCATCGTCAGATCGAGGATCTTCTCGAGCGCCTGATCGCGGTCCGGGAACACCAGGAGGTTCCAGTCGGCGTAGGGGACCATCACGTACTCGGCCTGCCCGCCGACCCAGCCGCCCATGTCGACGTAGCCGTACGCGCTGCCCGGGCGGTCCGGATTCACGTTGAGGCAGATGCCGGTCTTGCGCTCCTTGCAGTTGCGGCAGCGGCCGCAGGCGATGTTGAACGGCACGGACACGATGTCGCCGACCTTGACGAACTCGACGTCGGGGCCGACCTCCACGACCTCGCCGGTGATCTCGTGGCCGAGCACGAGGTCCGACGGAGCGGTGGTGCGGCCGCGGACCATGTGCTGGTCCGAGCCGCAGATGTTGGTGGAGACGGTGCGGAGGATGGCGCCGTGCGGCAGCTTCCGTCCGATGTTCGCCGGATTGACGCCGGGTCCGTCCTTCAGCTCGAAGGTGGGGTAGTCGATGTCGATGACCTCGACGACTCCGGGGGACTTGTAGGCGACGGCTCTGTTGCCTGACATGCGGGGCTCCTTCAGATGGACGACCGCGGCGCAGTCGGCCGCGGGAGTCCTGCGCCGCTCTCGGTCCGAGCCGCGGCACCGGGACTCGGGGGAACCGTACGGCGTCGGCCTGGTGCCGGATCGAGGCCGGTGGAGTAGCGTCTCAGGAGGCGTGCGTACGCTCGTCCACCGCCCGGTGCGAGGCCGTGAGCGCCGCGTCGAGCGCGTCCCGGCCGCCCCCGGCCAGGCCCGCCGCGTAGCCCGCGAGGAACGTGGTCAGCGGAGCCGCCGGCCGGACCACTCCGTGCGCCGCGCGACCGGCGAGGGCGAGCAGGGCGTCCGGGTCCACCGGGACCCCGCCGAGGCCGAGCGCGGAGCACAGCTCGGCCCACCAGCCGGCGAGCACCTCCTCGGTGGGGCGGGCGCCGTCGGAGGCGGAGGGGCGGGGGCCGGTCGTGTCGTCCATCCGCTCAGTCTGCGCCGCGCGGGCCCGACAGGTCGATCCCGTGCCGGAGCGCGTCGGCGGGCGCGTCGACGTCGTCGGTCGTCCCTCCGGGCACCGTCACGAGCCGCGGGGGAAGGTCCCGGAGGAGGGCGCGCACCGAGGCGCCGTCGGGATCGCCGAGCGCGGTGAGCGCTTCGACGAGGGCCGCTCGCCGGTGCACGCCGAGGAGCTGCTGGGCTCGGCCGCTCGCGTCGACGGCCAGGAGGGAGGCCTCGACGGCGCTCGATGCGACCTCGAGCAGCGTGTGCACGGCGGGAGCGGGGGCGACGAGATCGGCGGCGAGAACGACGACCCAGTCCGGAGCGCCCGGGCGGTCGAGCAGGGGCAGCGCGGCGGCCAGGCCCGCGACCGGGCCGCCGAACGGCGGATCCTCCTGGACGAGCTCGGCGCCGTCGACGGCCTGTGCGAGCGACGACGGTCCGGCCACGACCCTCCGCTCGGCTCCGCGCACGGCTGCGAGGGCGGTGCCGAGGAGCGTCGACTCGCGGTGCCGGAGGAGCGGCTTGACCGCGCCGCCGAGGCGGGAAGCGCGTCCGCCGGCGAGCACGACCGCGTCGAAGCGGGGGAGCGGAGGCGGCGGGAGCACGGGACCGAGGCTACGCGCGCTCCGGTCTCCGCCGTCCCGGCTCCGGTGTCGGAGGTCGCGGCTACTCTTGTCGGGTGGTAGCAGCCCTGTATCGCCGGTACCGGCCCGAGACGTTCGCCGAGATGATCGGCCAGTCCCAGGTGACGGATCCGCTCATGACGGCGCTCCGCACCAACCGCGTCAACCACGCCTACCTCTTCAGCGGCCCCCGCGGCTGCGGCAAGACCACCTCGGCGCGCATCCTCGCCCGCTGCCTCAACTGCGCGACGGGCCCGACCGACACCCCCTGCGGCGTCTGCGACAGCTGCGTCGAGCTCAGCCGCGAGGGCCAGGGCTCGCTCGACGTGGTCGAGATCGACGCGGCGAGCCACAACGGAGTCGACGACGCGCGCGATCTGCGCGAGCGCGCCATCTTCGCCCCGGCGCGCGACCGCTTCAAGATCTTCATCCTCGACGAGGCGCACATGGTCACGCCGCAGGGCTTCAACGCGCTGCTCAAGATCGTGGAGGAGCCGCCGGAGCACGTGAAGTTCATCTTCGCGACCACGGAGCCGGACAAGGTCATCGGCACGATCCGCTCGCGCACGCACCACTACCCGTTCCGGCTCGTCCCGCCGGCGCAGATGCTCGACTACACGCAGGAGCTCTGCGAGCGCGAGGGCGTGCACGTGGCGGCCGGCGTGCTGCCGCTCGTGGTCCGCGCGGGCGGCGGGTCCGTCCGCGACACGCTCTCCCTGCTCGACCAGCTGATGGCCGGCTCCGAGGCCGAGACCGTCGAGTACGAGCGGGCCGTCGCCCTCCTCGGCTACACTCACGGCGCCCTGCTCGACGAGGTGGTCGACGCGCTCGCCGAGCACGACTCCGCCGAGGCGTTCGGAGCGGTCGACCGCGTCATCCAGACGGGGCAGGACCCGCGCCGCTTCGTCGAGGACCTGCTCGAGAAGCTCCGCGACCTGATCGTCGTCGCGGCGACCGGGGGCGCGGCCTCGGCCGTGCTCCGCGGCGTCTCGCAGGACGAGCTCGACCGCATGGCCGGCCAGTCGCGCGCGCTCGGCCTGGCCGAGCTCTCCCGCATCGCCGACGTGGTCAACGAGGCCCTCACCGAGATGACCGGTGCGACCTCGCCGCGCCTGCACCTCGAGCTGATGATCGCCCGAACCCTGGTGCACGGCACCGGCGCCGGCATCGCGCCCGTCGCGGCCCAGGAGGAGCGCCCGCGGCACGTGGCCCCTCCGCGCGAGACCGCGGCGCCCGCCCCGCGGTCGTCCGAGGCGTCGCGCGCGTCCGAGCCGTCCCGTGCGCCCGAGCCGTCCCGTGCGCCCGAGCCCCACCACGCCTCGCACGCCGCCGCTCCCGGCTCGGTGCCCGAGACCATCGCGGCCGCTCCGCGCACCGAGGCGCCGGTGACCGCGTCCGCACCGGTCGCCGCGCCGCCGGTGACGGCGCCCGAGGAGACGGCGGCCGCGCCGGAGGCGGACGAGTCCGCGTCGGCCGAGTCAGGACGCCCCCGCGCGACGACCGCCGCGGCAGCTCGTCCGGAGCCGGACGAGCAGGAGCCGTCGGATCAGGCCGCTGCGTCCCCTGAGGCGGCCCCAGCCTCGGCGCCCGCTGCCTCCGCACCCGCTGCGGCCGCGGGCGACGCACCCGCCGACGGCGCGGTCACCCTCCAGCGGATGAAGGACACCTGGCCCGAGATCCTCGAGGTCGTGCAGAAGGCGAAGATGACCGCCTGGCTGGTGGCCTACACCGCCCAGGTGCGCGCCCTCAAGGACGACGTGCTGACCCTCTCGTTCCCGAGCCAGAACGACGTCGAGTCGTTCAAGATGCCGGGAACCGCTGGGCAGCCCGGAGTCAGCGAGTACCTGCGTCAGGCGATCCAGCAGGTCCTCGGCCTGCGGGTGAAGTACATCGCCCGCGTCGAGCCTCGCGCCGCCGCCCCGGAGGCCGAGCGCGCCGCCGTCGAGGCGACCGCCGCGCCCGCCCCGGCTGCGCCGATCCCGGCCGCGACCGGCTCCGACGGCTGGGCCACGGTGGCGATCCCCGCCGATCCGACCCCTGCGGCCG
>NZ_PSVN01000032.1:0-22092 GCF_002932235.1 Rathayibacter sp. AY1E3 | reverse complement strand
GCCGGGCCCACCCCCCTCCCTGTGCCCGCTCGACCGCGGCGCTCGCGATACTGTGAGCCCTCTCACCCCGGACCTCCAAGGAGACGCACATGTCGGTCGGCCTGCTCGCGGTTGTCGATGACATCCTCACCGCCGCCCTGAAGGCGAGCGCCAAGACGGCGGGCGTCGTGATCGACGACGCGGCCGTCACCCCGCAGTACGTGCAGGGCCTCACGCCCGCGCGGGAGCTCCCGGTGGTCGGGCGGATCGCGCTGGGGAGCCTGTTCAACAAGTTCGTCATCATCATCCCGCTGGCGCTGCTGCTCTCGGCGTTCGCGCCGCAGGTGCTGCCGTACCTGCTCATCCTCGGCGGCGCGTTCCTCTGCTTCGAGGGGGCGGAGAAGGTGCTCGAGTGGTTCGGCGTCTCGCACGGCGGCCACGAGACGGAGGCGCGCGACGAGAAGAAGCTCGTCTTCGGCGCCATCCGCACCGACCTCATCCTGAGCACCGAGATCATGCTGATCGCGCTCGACGGCCTCGACCCCGACTTCGGGATCTGGCCCACGCTCGGCGCGCTCCTGGTCGTCGGGCTCGGGATGACCGTGCTCGTGTACGGCGCCGTCGCGCTGCTCGTGAAGATCGACGACGTGGGCCTGCGCCTGATGAAGAACGCGGCCCGCGGCGTGCGGCGCGCCGGAGCGAGGATCGTCGCGTCGATGCCGGTCGTGTTCCGCGCGATCAGCATCATCGGCACGCTCGCCATGCTCTGGGTCGGCGGGCACCTCGTCGTCGCGAACCTCGCCGAGACGGTGTGGCACGGTCCGTACGACCTCGTGCACGTCGTCACCCACGCGGTCGAGGGCGCGGGCCCGGTCGTCGTGTGGCTGGCCGACACCTTCGTCTCGATGATCTTCGGCCTCGTCCTGGGTCTGGTCATCGCGGCCGTCGTGATGGGCGTCTCGCGCCTGCGCACCCGCGACGAGGCGGCCGCGGGGCACTGAGCGGGGTCTCGGTACTCCGCGTGCCGCGGCCGGTCGACCGGCATGGGGGTGCGCGGTCGCTCCACCGGCGCGGAGGTGTGCGGCTGCCCGACCGGCACGGATCCATGCTGATCGAGTAGCCCGCGCCGCGGTCGTATCGGGATCCCGCGACGCGCTGCCCCCGCAGCGCCGCTTTCGATGAACGACGGACCGCCCCCGTCCCCGGAGGGGCGGAGGCGGTCCGTGTCGGAGGGGGCGTCAGCAGCTGCGGGCCGCGTACGCTCCCGTCGCCACCGAGGTGACCTGCTTGCCGTCGACCGTGCCCGTCGCGGTGACGGTGGCCTGGCCGGCCGGCACCGAGGCCGCGCGCGTGGTGAACGCGGCGCTGCCGCTCGCGCCGGGCGCGACTCCGGTGACCTGCTTCGACCCGGAGGGCGTCGCGATGGTCATCGAGACCGGCACGCCGGACTCGTTCTTCGCCGCGACGGTGAGCGTCACCTTGCCGGCGATGCAGCGGGTGGTCGCCGTGACCGCGACCGCGAGGGCGACGGGCGCCTTCAGGGTCACCGTCACCGTCGTGGTCGAGGTGACGGAGCCGTCGGCCGCGCGGACCGCGATGGTCGCGACTCCGCCGTTCGCCGTCGTCGGCTGGGTGATCCGCACGGTGGCCGCCGAGTCGGTCGCCACTGCTCCGATCGCCGGCATCGCCGTGCCCTCGACGGTGACCGCGTAGGAGGTGCGGGCCGGGTCGAACCCGGCGATGCCGGCTCCTCCGACGCGCAGGGCGCCCAGGGTGGCGACCGCGGCGGGCGAGGCGACCGACTCGTAGAGCTTGGTCTCGGCCACGATCAGGTGCGTGTTGTCGTACGCGTTCATCACGACGCGGAAAGCCTTGGCCGTGACGGGCGCGAACGACGCGACCAGGGTCGGAGCCGTTCCGCCGGCCGGCGACGCGAGGGCCACGGCCGACTCGTAGCCGGGGACCGCGGTCCAGGTCGTGCTGTCGGCGGCCTGGTACTGCAGCTGGTAGGTCTGCGCCCAGCTGGTGCCGCCGTCGGCGAGGAACTGCACCGACACCTTCTCGACCTGGTGGGTCGAGGGGAAGGTGTAGGTCAGCGAGCTCTGCGCGGCCTTGGTGCCGTTGGTCCAGTTCGACCAGCCCTTGTCGCCGTCCACGCCGTTGCGGGTGCGCTCCGGTCCGTAGCCCGACTCCGACGACGACGCGGTCGCGACGATGCCGGCGTCCGGGTTGAAGTTGCGGAGCGTGCCCGTGGTGACGAGCACCGTGAGCGTCGCGGGGAGCGTCGCGCCGTCGGCGGTCGCCGTTCCCGAGACCGTCACCTGCCCGGCCCGGGCGAGGGAGGCGGTGGTGAGCGGCGTCCAGTCCCAGACGACCGGCACCGGGAAGGTGCTGGCCGAGGCGCCCACGCGGGCGGGGACCGTCGTCGGGGCAGAGGCCTTCACTCCGGCGACCGAGGCGCCCGCGGCGGCCGTGACCGACACGGGGTCGGTCGCGGTCAGTCCGCCGACGTCGACGAGCGCGGTGACCGTGATCGTCTGGCCGTAGAGGTCGGTCGCGGTGCCGGGCACCTCGACGCGGCCGGTCGCGCCGTACGCAGAGTCGGCGGGGCGCTGCCAGGTGACGGCGAGCGGTGCGCCGGCTCCCCAGGAGTACTGCGGGGTGATGCTCGCGGGCAGGGTCGGAGCGACGCCCGCGGTGGTGCGGACGGCGATCGTCTGGCCGGCGGTCGGGGCGAGGTCGCGGAGGGACCAGGACTGGTTCGCTCCGCCGTTGGAGGTGTAGACGCCGACCGACGCGTTGTCGGCGCTGGAGCCGCCGTTCACGTCGAGCGACTGGGCGATCGACTCGTTGACGAGCGAGAAGTTCACGCCGTCGGTGGTGTTGACGATCCAGCGGGTCGCGGCGGTCGTCTTCGCCGCGTCGACGGACAGCGAGCGCAGGTCGGTGCCGGCGGTCGTGGCTCCGAGCACGCGTCCGTCGCCGTTGACGAGGACGACGCGGCGGGTGGCCTCGCGCTCGCCGGCGGCGACCTCGCGGACCGTCCAGGTCTGCTTGGCGGCCGTGGCGGAGTCGGTGGCGAGGCCGGTGATCGTGGTCGCGGCGCCCGAGGGGTTGCCGGTCAGGGCCTTGCCGCTCTGGGTGCCGACCAGCTGGTAGCGGTGGCCGTCGCGCAGGGCGGGGGCGGAGTCGGCGACTCCCGAGACTCCGTCGATCGAGAAGCTCGTGACCGACTTGGCGGGCACGGTGATCGTGGCGGTGCGCGAGATGCGGTCGACGCTCACCGGCGTCTTGGCGACCAGGGCGTTGCTCGTGGGAGCGGCGGCCGAGGAGGCCTTCGTGGTGACGTACGGGGTGACCGTCGCGGTGTCGGCGATGGTGCCGAAGCGGGAGAGGTCGAGCACGACGGTCTTCTCGGTCGCGGTGCTGTTGGTGTGCACGACGGTCGCGCCCGAGCCGTCGCCGCGGACGGCGGCGGTGGAGGAGCTGTCGTTGGAGGGCATCAGGTGGTCGCCCTCGTGGATGAACTTGGTGAAGTTCCGGATGGTGTTGAACTTCGAGTTCGTCTCGACGCCGCAGACCGGGGCTTTGGTGGAGTCGCCACCGGCGTCGGCGACGCGGCGGACCGACTTCCAGACCTCGGTCCCGTTCTCCTGGTACGGCTTGCAGTCCAGGTCGATGTAGACGGAGCCCCAGTTGAGGTTCTCGCCCTTGGGCTTGGGCTGCTGCATGTTGTAGTAGTCCTCGACGGGCTGCCAGAGCACCCACGCCTTCGGCTCGAGCTCGCGCAGGTCGTCGTTGATGCGGCCGGCGATGCCGAGGCCGTTCTCCATGTTGGTGGGGTCGAAGCCGGTGACCCAGTTGCCCTCGATCTCGCTCATCCACAGGTCGGTGTCGGCCTGCTTCGCGAGGTCGCGGACCTTGAGGCGGCCCGAGGTGCCGTAGGTGTGGACGTTCATCCGGTCGACCTCGGCGCGGATCGCGGCGGAGTAGGCGGCCCAGTTCGTGGCGAAGATGTCGGGGTTGGTCTCATCCATCGCGGCGAGGCCGGCGTCGGTGGTCGAAGCGTCCAGCGCGGCGGTGACGTCGGGGATCAGACCCGCTTGGCGCGTCGGGCCGACGTGCATGCCCTCCTGGCGTCCGCCGGTCGGGACGCCGTTGGAGAGCTGCGTGCCCCAGTAGTTCGTGTTCGGCTCGTTGAAGGGGTCGAGCGTGTCGAACTCGATGCCGTACTCGTCCTCCATGTGCTCGGTGACCTTCACGAGGTACTTCGCGAACTGCTCCTCGGCGGCGGGCTTCAGCTGCTCGCTGTTCGCGTCGAAGCCGCCCGAGACGTAGCCGCTCTCGGTCATGAAGTACGGGGCGGAGTTGGAGAACGCCTCCCAGTGCGAGATCTGCTTCTCCTCGGCGAGCCTCTCGACCCACCAGCGCTGCGTCTCGTCGGCGGTCCAGTCGTAGGAGGCGGGGTCGTCCGCGTTCCACTTGGCCAGGAGCGCGTCGCGGTCGGCGAGCTTCGTGGAGGTGCCGCCGTAGGTCGACGCGTCGCCGGCCGGGTTCGGCTTCCACCAGCCCTCGACGGCGCCGCCCGGGCGGAGGTAGTCCTTCACATCGGAGGCGTTGCCGCCGCCGATGTTGTAGCGGGCGATGTTGAGGTCGAGGCCGCTGTCGCCGAAGACCTTCTGGTAGAGGTCCTCGCGGAGGGCCTCGGGATAGCCGCCGGTCGCGTTCGCGAACCAGACGAGGCTGGTGCCCCAGCCCTCGAACGCCTCACCGGCGGCGGCGGGGTTCGGCGTGATGCGGAACGCGTCCGCGGCCTGAGCGGGGGCCGCTGCGGCGGGGATCGCCAGCAGTGCTCCTGTGGCCAGGGCGGCGCTCGTGGCGAGCGCGGCGACCCTTCTGAAGGACATCGACATTGATGCGGTCTCTCTTTCGCCATCGAAATGCGGGCATGTTCACGTGAACGCGCCCTGACGGCCGACTGTACATGTTCACGTCAACAATCGGAAGGTGCTCAGGGGTGGGCGAGGCCCGCAGCGTCGAGAAGCCGGGAGTCGTCGCAGTCGGCGCCGAGTGCGACGACTCCTGGAGTGTCGTGGGCATGCGGAGGCGTGCGGCCGCGCGCCGCGACACCCCCGCGCTCAGACGCGGTGCGTCGTCTCCGGGAAGGCCTCGGGCTCGCACTGGATGGTCGCGTGGTCGATGCCGTGGCGCTCGCGGAGGACGGCGAGCACCCGCGAGAGCGCGGTGCGGTAGTCGGCGTCGGGGGCGACGACCACGTGGCCGGTGGCGCTCTCCATGCCCGAGGTGATCGTCCACACGTGCAGGTCGTGCAGCGCGAGCACGCCGGGGACGGCGCAGACGTCGCGCTCGAGCGCTGCGAGGTCGACGTGCGCGGGCGCCGACTCCATGAGGATCCCCAGCGCCTGCCGCGTCAGCGACCAGGTGCGGGGAAGGATCAGCAGCCCGATCAGCACGCCGACGATCGGATCCGCCCACGCCCAGCCGCTGGTGAGCAGCACGATCGCCGCGACGATCACGCCGATCGAGCCGAGTGCGTCGCCGAGCACCTCGAGGGAGGCTCCGCGGAGGGTGATGCTCTCCTTCGCCCCGGCCGACAGCAGGCGCAGGCTCACGAGGTTGACCGCCAGGCCCACGACGGCGGTGATCAGGAGGGGGCCGCCGGGCACCGCGGGCGGCTCGGCGAAGCGGCGGACGGCCTCGACGATCACGAACGCGGCGACCGCGAACAGAAGCAGGCCGTTGGCGAGGGCGGCCAGCACTTCGAGGCGGTAGGAGCCGTAGGTGCGGCCCTTCGCGGCGGGGCGGGCGGCGAGCGAGATCGCGGCGATCGACATCCCGAGCGCCAGCACGTCGGTGCCCATGTGCGCGGCGTCCGAGAGTAGCGCGAGCGAGCCCGTCGCGACTCCGACCGCGAACTCGACGACCATGAACGCCGCGGTCAGCACGAAGGCGGCCACGAGCGGACGCCGGTGCCGTGCGGCGGCGGAGCCGGCCGGAACGCCGTGAGAGTGGCCCATCGGCTCCTCCGATCCCTGTTCGTATAAACAGTCTTGCATGCGTCCGGAGGCGAGCGCGAGGGCCCTCAGCCGACCAGCGGGTCCAGCGCCTCGCCGAGGTAGGGCGCCAGGGTCCGGGCGTAGGACTCGGTGAGGTGCCCGAGGTCGCGGTACACCTTCACTCCGCCGATCACGAGGGGGCAGCCGCGGTCGTCGCAGAACCAGCGGGTGAGGTCGACGGCGGCGGCGCCCGGCCAGTCCTCGGCGGCGGCGGCCATCAGCTCGCGGTCGGCGAAGGCCTCGTCGAGCGGCACGCTGCAGTCGGCCGCGGAGCCCGGCTCCTCGGCGCAGGCCAGCAGGGAGAGCGAGGGCAGCACCGGATTGTCGCGGATCGCGACCACCGTGGATCCGCGGGCGATCAGCGGCGCCCACGACTCGTGGAACCCGTCGATGCCGGCCTGCTCGTCGGGGGTGCCGGACGCGTCGACGAACACGGACTTCTTCGCGGAGTAGGCGGTGACGACGAGCGCGTACGGCTCCTGGCCCGCGAGCTCCTCCTGCAGCTTCTCGTTCCAGACGTCGCAGGAGCGCCGGGAGGAGGCGGAGTCGTCGCGCCGCTCCGCGGTCGAGAAGACGCAGCCCGTCTTGTAGTAGGTGTGCAGGTCCCAGCCGCGCTCCTCCGCGACGCCGCGCAGTGCCGGGAAGAAGGACGCCGCGTGCGAGTTGCCGATGAGCAGCACACGGAGGCCGGCGGGATCGCCGAAGCGGCACTCCTTGAGCGCGGTGCCGGAGTTGCCCGTGCTGCACTCGTCGGTGTTCAGGGCGGAGCCGTCCTCCGAGGCGTCGACGGCGGGCAGACTCGTGGTCCAGGAGTCGGGGCAGGCGTTCGCGAGCGCCGCGGCTCCGACGCAGCCCTCGGTCGAGACGGGGAGGGCGTGCGCGCGGGTGAGGTCGGCGGCGATCTCGGCGTTCGTTCCGGTGAGGCCCGTCGCTCCGACCAGGGCGGCGACGGCCAGCAGGGCCGCCGGGGCGAGCGCGCGGAGGCGGTGCGGGCGCTCGGCGGGGGCGCGGCGGTGGAGGGGGTCCTCGAGGAAGCGCTTCGAGGCGGCGGCCAGGAGGATCGCGGCGGCGATGACGCCCAGGCCCGCGAGGGCGGTCGGGTCCTCGCCGGTGCTCTCGCGCCAGAAGACCAGGAGCGGCCAGTGCCAGAGGTAGATCCCGTAGCTCAGGCCGCCCAGCCACACGAGCGGGCGCAGGGCCAGCAGCCGGCCGACTCCGCGCTCCGGGGCGGGGCCGGTCCCGGCGACGAGCACGAGCACCGCCGAGAGGGTCGGCCAGAGCGCGGCGGCGCCCGGGAACGCGCTCGAGACCTGGAGCACGAACCCGCAGGAGACGACTCCGATCAGCCCCAACCACCCGGCGACCGTCCGCAGGGCCGCCGGGATCGCCAGTCCCGGGAGCACGAGGGCCGCGAGCGAGCCGAGCCCGAACTCCCACGAGCGGGCGAGGGTGCTGTAGTACGCGGTCGGCTGGTCGATCCCCACCAGCACGACCGAGAACGCGAACGAGAGGACGGTGAGCGCCGCGACGAGCGCCAGCAGGAACCGCGGCAGCTGCGCGCGGCGCCGCAGCAGCACGGCGGCGAGGGTCGCGACGAGCACCAGGGCGAGCCAGACCAGATAGAACTGCCCCTGCACCGACATCGCCCAGAAGTTCTGCACCGGCGAGTGGAAGTCGTCCTGCGCGAGGTAGTCCACTCCGGCCCGCGCGAGCGCGACGTTCTCGACGTAGAAGGTCGAGGCGAGCACCTCGGTGAAGGTCTGCAGCAGCTGCGAGGGGCGCAGGACGAGCGGAGCGAGCGCCGCGACGACGACCAGCACCACCGCGGCCGCCGGGAAGAGCCGCGAGGCGAGCCTCCGGAGGAAGGCGATCGGACGCACGCGCCCGAACCGCCGGATCTGGCCGAGGAGGGTGAGGGTGGTGAGGAACCCGGCGATCACGAAGAAGACGTCGACGCCTCCGGAGACGCGGCCCAGCCAGATGTGGAACGTCGCGACCAGGAGGGACGCGACGGCGCGCAGTCCCTCGATCTCGGGCCGGTAGCCGGACGCGTCGGCCTTGCGCACCAGCGCGGACCGGCCTGAGGGGGCGGTGCGGGCGGAGTGGCGGGGCAACGGGTTCCTTCCGTGACGATCGGCGGGCGGTGGGGCGGGAGCCGTCGATCGTCGGTGTTCAGGATCGCGCTCTCCCGCCCCCAGGGGAACCGTGTCCGGGGTGCTGTCCACCTGGTTGGGGGCTGCGGAGGCGAGGTGCGCGACAGGTGTCCGCTTACTCGGCTGTTCCGGGCCTTCTGGGTGACATGAGAACTCGGAGGTCGCCGTTCTCGCGCGCGACCACGGCGACTTCTGCGGAGTCGCCGGCGGGCGGGACCGAGGGTGGATCGAAGGCGGGTGGCGCGGATCGATTGGCGCGAATGCACGGGGTGAAGTGAGGTAAGGCTATGCTTACTCGGGCTCCGCGTCGAGACGCGGGTGCCGCCCGCCGACGGACCGGGCCGACGAGCCCTGCCGGCGAACCGGGCCGACGAACCGGGCCCACGAACAAGGCCCACGCACCGGGCCGACGACCGACGCCCACGAACCACGGGAGATCCATGTCCACGCACCGACGGCGCCCCGCCGCCCTCGCCCTCGCCGCCCTGACCCTGCTCGCCCTCACCGGCTGCGGCGCCTCCGAGCAGATCGAGCCCGAGAGCACGGCCGCCGCGGGGGAGGGCACGACTTCGTACCCGCTCATGCTGGACAACTGCGGCACCGCGACCACCGTCACCGCCCCTCCGCAGCGGGTCGTCTCCCTCGACCAGAACTCGACCGAGATCCTGCTGTCCCTCGGCCTCGAGGACCGGATGGTCGGCACCGCCTCCTGGACCGACCCCGTGCTCGAGACCCTCGCCTCCGCGAACGAGAGCGTGCCGCGCCTGGCCGACAACGCGCCCACCTACGAGGTGCTGCTCGGTGCCGACCCCGACTTCGTCACCGCCTCCTTCGGCCGCCACTACGCGCCCGAGGGCGTCGCCTCGCGCGACCGCCTCGCCGAGACGGGGATCGGCTCCTACCTCGCCCCCTCCGACTGCGACAACGGGGCGAGCGTCAACGGCGGGAGCGGCACGCGCACCGTCCCGCTGACCGTCGACGTCCTCTACCAGGAGATCCACGAGCTGGCCGAGGTCTTCGACGTGCAGCAGCGCGGCGACGCCCTGGTCGCGCAGCTGCAGGAGCGCGCCGCCGCCGCCACCGAGGGGGTCGACCTCGGCGGCCGGAGCGTCGCCTTCTGGTTCGCCGACACCACGACGCCCTACATGGCCGGCGGCTACAACTTCGCCTCGATGCTCGGCACCACGACCGGCATGACCAACGTCTTCGCCGACCGCACGGAGGACTGGCCCGCCGTCGGCTGGGAGAGCGTCGTCGCGGCCGACCCGGACGTCCTGGTCCTCGGCGACCTGCAGCGCGACCGCTTCCCCGGCGACCGCCTCGACGACAAGACCGCGTTCCTCCGCTCCGACCCGCTGACCAGCAGCCTGCCCGCGGTGCAGGACGGCCGCTTCATCGCGCTCCACGGCGCCGAGATGAACCCGTCGATCCGCTTCGTCGACGGGCTCGAGAAGATCCGCGCCTGGTGGGACGAGAACGGGGCCTCGCTCTGAGCACGGGCACGGGCACAGGCACAGGCACGGGCACGGGCACGAGCACGGTCCTCGTCCGCCGGGTGCCGCGGGGTCTGGCCGCCGCTGCGCTGGTCGTCGGCGGGCTGCTAGCGCTGGCGCTCTCGGTCGGCGTCGCGGTGACGCTCGGCCCGGCCGACGTCTCGCTCGTGAACGTCCGCGACATCCTCCTCAACCACCTCGGGCTCGCCTCCGTCCCGGTGCGTGCGGCCGAGGACGCGATCGTCTGGCAGGAGCGCCTCCCGCGCGCACTCGTGGCCGCGGCCTGCGGGGCGGGGCTCGGCGTGTGCGGAGTGATCCTGCAGTCGCTGCTGCGCAATCCGCTCGCCGACCCGTTCGTGCTGGGCGTCTCCTCCGGAGCGTCCACGGGCGCGGTGCTCGTCGGCGTGCTCGGGGTCGGCGGAGGAGTGGTCGGGCTCTCCGGAGGCGCCTTCGTCGGCGCGCTGGTCGCCTTCGGCTTCGTGCTGCTGCTCACGCGGTTCTCGGCGGGCGGCACCTCCGGCGTGATCCTGGCGGGGGTGGCGAGCACGCAGCTGTTCTCGGCGCTGACCTCGCTGATCGTGTTCGCGCTCGCCGACTCGGACGAGACGCGCGGCGTGATGTTCTGGCTGCTCGGCTCCCTCGAGGGGATGCGCTGGGACGACGTGGCGCTGAGCGGAGGAGTCGTGCTGCTCGGCTCCGTGGTCTGCCTCGCCGCGGCGCGCACGCTCGACGCGTTCGCCTTCGGGGAGGACGTGGCCGCGTCGCTCGGCGTGCACGTGGGCCGCACCCGCCTCCTCCTGCTGGTGGTGACGGCCCTGCTGACGGCGACCCTGGTGAGCATCGCCGGCGCGATCGGCTTCGTGGGGCTGGTGCTGCCGCACGCCGCGCGACTCGTGTTCGGCCAGCGGCACTCGCGGGTGATCCCCGCGACGATCCTGCTCGGCGCGGTGTTCCTGGTGTGGGTCGACGCCGGATCGCGGGTGGCGTTCGCGCCGACTCCGCTGCCGGTGGGGGTCGGCACGGCACTCGTCGGCGTGCCGGTGTTCATGCTGCTGCTCCTGCGGCGGAGGGGCCGCTCGTGACGCTCGAGGCCGACCGGGTCTCGTGGCGCCGGGGCGGCCGCCTGGTGGTCGACGGGGTCTCGCTCCGCCCCGCTCCCGGCTCGACAGTGGGACTGCTCGGGCCCAACGGCTCGGGCAAGTCGTCGCTGCTGCGGCTGCTGCAGGGCACCGCGGCTCCGGACGCCGGCGTCGTCACCCTCGACGGCGCGCCGCTCCGCTCGCTCCGCCGCCGCGAGGTCGCCCGGGCCGTGGCCACGGTGACGCAGCAGGCCGAGACGGAGGCGGACCTCCCCGTCCGCGACGTCGTCCGGCTGGGGCGCACCCCGCACCGCTCCCTCCTGGGCGGAGACACGGCCGAGGACCTGCGCGCGATCGAGCGCGCCCTCGAGCAGGTGGGTCTCGAGGCGAAGGCCGACCACCTCTGGCACACCCTCTCGGGCGGCGAGCGACAGCGCGCGCACATCGCCCGGGCGCTCGCGCAGGAGCCGCGCGAGCTGCTGCTGGACGAGCCGACCAACCACCTCGACATCCGCCATCAGCTGGAGCTGCTGGCCCTGGTGCGGGCGCTGCCGGTGACCACGGTCGTCGCGCTGCACGACCTCAACCTCGCGGCCCTGTTCTGCGACGCGCTGCTGGTGCTGCGCGAGGGGCGCGTGGTCGCGGGCGGCACCCCGGAGGAGGTGCTCACCCCGGCGCTGATCGCGGACGTCTACGGGGTGCGCGCCCGCGTGATCGTCGACGCCGGACGGCCGCACGTGCTGTTCGACTCCTGATTCCGCTGCCGCATCCTGACCCCACTGCCAGACGATCGTCGATCAGTCAACGGTCTCGTCCGTCGTGAGGAGCGCGTTCTACCGTCGGTGAACCGGCTTCGAGACCTCACAGGAGAGGTCCCCCTCGCGCTGGGCGAGGTGCTCTCCTGACGGAGGGCGATGGACGTGCCGGTGACGACGAGGGGAGTCGAGAGATGTCCAGAGACGACGTGGCACCGGGGCGGTTCGCGCGATTCGTGAAGTGGGTCAACAAGGCCGACGGCTGGGAGCCGCAGTACCTGCGCGGGCGGGTCGTGGCCAAGAAGGACGGCGAGTGGATCGTCGCGGTCGACGGCGAGGAGCGCCGGATCGTGAAGAAGGAGTGGAGCGTCTACCGCTGACCCTCGGGGAGGACTCGTGATGCTGCCCGACTGGCGCACTCCCGAGATCAGAGAGGCGCGTCCCGGAGTCTTCGTGCTCGAGCTGCGCCGCACCCGCCGCCGGCCCGCCGAGGAGCTGGGTGTCCTGATCCGCACGGGCACGACCTGGACGGTGCTGGGCCCCGAGGGCGTGCTCTCCGACGTGCCGGGCTTCCACGACGCCGCGGCGGCCCTGCGCGAGTAGCGTCGCACCACTGAGTACTCCGCGGCCCCACTCAGTCGCCCGAGACGGTCGCCCGCTCCGGCGTGTCGACGACCGTCTAGGGCGCCTCAGCGCTGACGCGAGAGTGGACGGCGCGGCGGTGGTGCCGCCGAGGCGTGGGCCCGCCGCGCCTACAGCTGGCGGCCCGGACGCTGCACGCCGACGACGGTGACGGTGAGGGTCGCGGAGGTGCTCTGCGCGGCGGACGGCGCGGACTCCGACAGGCGCACGGTCAGGCGGAGGTGGTCGGTTGCTCCGACGGCGAGGGCGGGGGAGCCGGGCAGGTCGAGGCGGGAGGCGGCGGGGCGGTCGGCCGACACGGTGGTGACGGTGCCGGGGCAGGTCGCGGCATCGGCCGACCAGGACAGCGAGCAGCGCTCGATCGCGAGCTGCAGGCCGTCCGAGAGGTCGGTGCCGGTGGCCGTCTGCAGCTGGAGGGCCGACATCGGCAGGGTCCCGGCGTTCGTCAGGTCGAGGAGGCGCCGGGCCGTGCCGCCGGGGACGAGTCCCGCGACGGGGACCGGCACGGTCGTCGCTCCGGTGCCGGTGAACGTCGCGATGACGGTGCCGGAGGCGATCCGTGCGCTCACGGAGCCCCGGTCCAGGAGCACGGCGGTGGCGGTGGCGGCGGCGCCGAGGACGAGCGCGCCGGCGACGAGTCCCGCCAGGCCGGCGCGGGAGACCACGCGGCGGCGGACCTCGGGGGAGTGGCGCGGGGCTCCGCGGTCGCGGGAGGACGGCCGGGCGCTGTGCCGTCCGTGCTCAGCGGGCGGACGCAGGGGCTCCGGGGGCGGCGTGCCGTCCGACGAGCGGTGCGCGCCGCTCACGGGGCGACCTCCGCGGGGTGGCGCCAGATGGCGATCAGGAGCGCGCCCACGATGACCGCGCCGCCCGCGGCGAAGAGCGCGAACCGCGCCTCCGGGTGGGCGAGGCCGATGCTCGGCCAGCCCAGCAGCGGCACCACCGAGCTCTCGCGCCAGATCCGCTCGTCCGCGATCGTCACGATCCACGGGTCGGCCGACTCGTTGTTGTCGCCCTTGGTGGTGAGCGCCAGCTGGCCGGGCTCGCGGCCGCGGAGTGCCGCCGCCTCCTCCTCGGAGTAGACGAGGGTGACGCGGTGGATGACGCGGCGGCCCGGATCGTCCGGGTCGGTGAAGACGATCACGTCGCCGGCGCGGATCGCGGCCTGGTCGACGGGCAGGGTGACGGCGAGGGAGCCGACGGGCATCCCGGGCGCCATCGAGTTCGACAGCACCGGCACGAGCCGCACGAGACCGAGCGCGGAGAGGACGAAGACGGCGATGCCGGCGACGGCCACGATCGTGACCAGTCCGCCGAGGAGAGCGCGGAGGGCCTTCACGCCTGCTCCCTCCGGTGACGACGGCGCGCAGCCGCGGCGAGCAGGACGCCCGAGCCGAGGGCGAGCATCCCGCCCAGGAGCGCGGCGCCCAGGTCGCGGCCGGTGACGGCCAGCCCGCCGCCCGCCGCTCCGGGGAAGGAGCCGGGGCCGGGCGTCGCGGAGGGATCCTCCTCCGTCGTGCCCACGAGCACCCGCAGCGACGCCGCCGCGAGCTCGGTCCCGTTGCCGGCCGACTCCGGGAACAGGACGCGGACGCGCACGCCCACGGTGGCCCCGCGCTCGAGCGGACGCACGCCGTCGAGCCGGCCGAGCGTCGCCGCGGGCCCGGATCCGAGCGGCACAGCGTCGTCGGGGCAGAGGTAGCGCTCGACCGTGCGCTCCCCGTCGACGACCTCGGCGACGGTGAACGCCGAGTCGCAGAGCTCGACGGACAGCTGGAGGCCGTCGCGCGGGTCCTGCGCCAGCGTCCCTCCGTCGACCGCGAAGGCCACGGAGACCCCCTGCGGCGACAAGCCGGTGCTGGTCACCTCGACCGCCCACTCGGCGCGGTCGCCCGGAGCGAGGTCGGTGAGGGATCCGGGCGCCGAGAGCTCGCGCACGTCGAGCACGCCGACGGGCTCGGCGCTCGCCGCGGGCGCGAGGAGCACCGCCGCGAGGACGGCGACGAGCGCACGGGCGTGGGGCATGGGGACGACTCCGGGAGGAAAGGGGGATGCCTCCGCCCCGCGCCGGTGGCGGCCGGGCAGGACGGAGGCGGTGGGGGACGGTCTACTTCTGGATGCCGGCGCGCTGGATCGCGGCGGCCGTGAAGGTGACCGTGGCGGAAGCGTTCTCGTACGCGTTGTCGGCCGCGGTCGGCAGGACGAGCTCGATCAGCGTGTTCAGCGTCACGTCACCGGCGTCCGAGGGGAAGGTCCCGGTCGTGGTGGGGGTGATGCCGAAGTTCGCCGGGGTGAAGTCGACCGCGCCGGCCTGGCCGCCGATGGACGACAGCTTGCCGGATCCGGTGACCGTGGTGGTCCCGCTGCAGGAATACGGGCCCGCCGGAGTCGTGGTGGGGGCGGTCGTCCAGGCGGTGGAGCAGGTCAGCAGGCGGTAGTCGAGGCCGTTCGGGCCGGAGACGAGAGACTGGCCGACACGGTTCTGGTCGGTGGTGTCGGATCCCACGACGTCGTTGGTGACGGCCTGCGAGAAGCGCACCGACGAGACGAGGTCGCCGTCGTTGGTGGCGTTCGGCAGGACGATCGTCACCGGGCGCTGGATGGTGTCTCCGGGCGCGATGTCCGTCACGATGAAGGTGCCGTCGAGGTTGATGTCGAGCTGTCCGGCGTCCGCGGTGACGCTGGCAGTCCCGGAGTCGGTGAACACGGCGAAGGCGCCGGCGCCGGCGAGGGCTCCCGCGGCGAGGAGGACGCCGCCGGTGAGGGCGATCTTCTTCCAGGGGCTGCGACGGGTGGGTGCTGTGGTGGTCATGGCGACCGTTCCTTTCTGGTGGGTGGTGCCCGGTGCGGGCGTGGTCTCCCTCACGAGGACACGTGCAGGACGAGAGGGGTGTCGGCGGGGAGGCATCAGCAGCCTCCGGCGGTGGTGACGGCCGGCTGGGCGACGGCGGTCGAGGCGGCGGACGCGACTCCGAGCCAGCGCTGCAGGTCCGGGCGGACCCGCCACTGGTAGCTGCGGCCCTCACCGACCCGGTCGTCGGTGAAGCTCGTCGCGGAGGCGGCGGGTGCCGCGATCACGGTCCAGGGGCCGGGCGTCGTCCCCGCGAGGCGGCGCTCGAGGGTCCAGCCGGTCGCTCCAGCGGCGGCCGACCAGCTCACGAGGGTGCTCGGCCGACCGGCCGTGCAGCTCGCGACAGGCGTGGCGACCACGGAGGAGCTGGTCCAGGCGCCGAGCCCGATCGCTCCGCTCGTCGTGCCGGTGCCGGAGAAGCCGCGTCGGACGAGGGGAGCGGGATCGACCCACACCGTGATCGTGCCACCAGCCGTGAGCGCGCCGTCCGTGACCGTGTACGCGATCGTCGCGCTCCCGGTCCAGCCGTCGGCCGCGGGCGTGTAGGTGCACGTGGATCCGGAGCAGGAGAAGGTGCCGCGCAGCCCGGCCGAGACGCTCGTGCCGACCAGGGCGAGGGTCGTGCCCGGGTCCTCGTCGGTGTCGTTCGCGAGCGGAGCGACGGTGACGGCGGGGCCCCCGGTGGTCGCGACCACGCGGTCGGGTCGGGCGACCGGCGCGCGGTTCAGCGCGGTGACGGTGACCGTGACCCGCACGTTCCAGGTGCTGTACTGGCCCGAGAGGGAGTAGTCGAAGACGTCGGTGCCGACGAAGGCGGCGATCGGGCGGTAGGTGCACTGGCCGCGGGTCGCTCCGCTCGCGACGCAGGAGACGGACCCCTGCACGGGAGTGGCGGGGGCGGGGGTCGCCGCGCCTCCGATCGCCTTCGGGGTCGCCGAGAGCTGAGCGCGCGAAAAGGTCGCGCCGGTCGCGGCGGGCCCGTCGTTCGCGAGCACGTCGATCACGACCGATCCGCCCTGCACGACCGTCGCGGCGTCGGCCGCCGGATCGGGGATCACCGAGATGCTCACCGAGGCGGTGCGGGTGAACGCCCCGCCGGTCGGGCCGGTCGCCGTCGCCGTGGCGGTGTTGGCGATCGTGCCGGCGGTGACGTCGGCGGCGGTGGTCGTGTAGGCGGCGGTCGCGGTGACGACCTGGCCGGGCAGCAGTCGTCCGGAAGTGCCCGGCCAGGAGTAGGTGAGAGCGGAGAGCCCGCTCTTGGGGTCGCTGATCGCGACCGCGGTGAGGGTGGTGGTGCCGGTGTTGGTCGCGCGGAAGGTGTAGGTCACCACGGTGCCGGCGGCGCTGATGAAGGCGGGGTTCGCGGTCTTGGTGAGCGCGAGGTCGTTCGTGCGGGTGATCGTCACCGTCCGCGAGGCGGTGGCCGTGACGGCGGCGCCCGTCGGAGGGGTGCCGGTCGCGGTCGCGGTGTTGAGGACCTGGCCCGCGTCGACGTCGGCCTGCGTGAGCGTGTACGAGGCGGTCGCGGTGACCGACTGGCCGATCTCGAGGCGCCCGGCGGTCCCCGGCCAGGAGTAGGCGAGCGCGGAGAGCCCGCTCTTGGGGTCGGTGACCGCGACGGCGCTCAGCCCGGTGTTGCCGGTGTTGGTGGCGGAGAAGCTGTAGGAGACGGTCGAGCCCACGGCGGCCCCGGTCGGGATCGTGCCGTTCTTCGTCAGCGAGATCGAGGGCGCGTAGCGGATCGGCGTGGTGGCCGTGGAGGTCGCGGTGACCGTCACGGGCGAGGCTGCCAGCGTGCGCCCGCTGACCGTGGCGGTGTTGGTGACGGCCGTGCCCTTGTCGATGTCGGTCTGCAGCACCGTGTACGGCGCCGAGGTGAAGGTCGCGCTCGCTCCGGGTGCGAGCTGAGTCGAGGCGGGCGTGATGCCGGTGACCTTCGGGTCGGCGACGGCGACCGTCTGCAGTGTGACGTTGCCGGAGTTGAGGGCGAGGAAGGAGTAGCGGATCTGCTCTCCGGCGTCGGCCTGGGCGTTGCCGTTCGTGTCGGTGAGCAGGGCGGTCTTGGTGAGGGTCAGAGCGGGAGCCGGGGTGGCGATGGGGGCGGTGACGGTGGCGGTCCTGCTCGTGACGGGGGTCGTCGTCACGACGTTCGAGATCGTCTCCGTCTTCGTCGCTGCAGCGGTCGCCGTGTTGACGAACGAGCCGGCCACCGCTTCGGCGGCCGTGACCGTATGGGATCCCGTGCAGATGGTGGAGGCGAGCGGGAGCAGGGTCGTCGTCGGACAGGAGATGCTCGCGGCCTTCGGGTCCGTGACGACGATCCCGGTGAGCGTGCCCCGGATAGACCCGTTCGTGACGACGAACTGGTAGGGGATGACGGATCCCTCGGCGTAGGCGACGGGCTGCGTGGTGGTGCGGTCGATCTGCTTGACCAGAGTGATGTCGTCGAGAGTGTTGATGGACGAGACGGAGACGTTGCGGACGAGGTGGGTGTCGTTCGATCCACCGGTGGACGCCGTGAAGCCGAGCTTGTAGGTCGAGGGCGCTGCGGTCGGCATCGTGAACTGCATCAGCTGATCGAGCTGCCCGGCGGGCAGACCCGCTGTCCCTCCCCAGTAGACCGTGACGACGGGAGTGGCGGCAGCCGAGACCATGATCCGTATCGTGCGCCCGTAGGACGCGGGCGGAGCGCCCGTCGATGTCGTGGCCGTCGTGCGGACCGACGTCAGCAGGGGAGGCGAGGCCGACTGGAGGAAGCAGTATCCGCTCTTGGCCTGCCCGGGTCCGCGCGCCACGATCTTGTTCGCCGTGAGGAGCGCCGACCCGGAGTTCGAGGGGCAGTCGGAGCCGAGGCCGAGGGTAGGCGCGGCGGGGGGCCTGGCCGAGAAGTTCCCGAAGGCGTCGATTCCGATCCCGAGGTAGCCGCCGTTCACCCCGTCGACGGTTGCCGACTGGCCGTAGCCGAGCGATCCGCCCGGAGCTCCCGCCGCGGTGAGGGACCTCGAGCCGTCGGTGAGGAAGAAGCCGATGCCGTCGGCCCCGGTCAGCGAGCTTCCGTACTGGTACTGGTCGAACTGGACGTCGATGCCGCCCGCGGCAGGAATGGGCCGGTTGAAGACCGCGCCGCCCTTGGCGTCGTTGCGGGCATCGGTGAGCTGGAGGAAGCCCGGACTCGTCGCGGCGACGGGGGCTTGAGTCCGGTTGGCGCAGACGCCGAGGTTCGAGGACCCGGCCGGGGGTGCGGTCGTCGCCCGGGTGATGCAGCCCCCGTCGAGCGCCTGCCAGGCCGAGTCCGCGACGCTGGTGCCGCCGAAGCCCTCCTGGAGCAGGACCGTGGCCGCCGCAGCTCTCGTCGCCGGCAGAACCACGAGGACGGCGGCGAGCAGGAGCAGGACGAGGCCGAGGGCGATCGAGCGGTCGTGGCTCGGCCGGGCATGCGCGTTCGACACGGATCGACCTCCCCCCGGGGCGCCTCGCCGGGCCTTCCGGATGGAGCGGGATCACGATAGGTCGCGGCTCGGAGGCGCCCTGTCCCCCTGAGACGGGACGTGGGCGGCGGACGACGGGCCCCCGATCCGGTGGGCACGCAGAAGGGGGAGAGCGAGCGCTGAACCAGCGCTCAGGTGGTGTCCAGAAAACGCGACCTATCCGGGGGTCCCCCGCGAGAGTGTTGACGTGCGCACGGCCCTCGCGCCGGGCTCAGGGCGGCCTGGATCCGTGCCGGCCCCGCGGGACCCCGGAGTTCCGCCACCGACACGATGCGGTTCCGCTTCCGTGGCGGGCATCTCCGGAGCAGTGGCGCGAGATAGCGCTCTCACCAGGACCTTCTCCGGATCGCTCCGCTGCTCGACGCCAGGTGGGAGCGCCGCCGCGGGTGTCCCTGAAGTGGGTCTAGTGGTCGCGCGGCGGACGCGGGAGGATTCATTCGCGCCTGCCCGCCCGCACGGTCCCCCGAAGGACCGCACCGCGCCCCCTCCACGGTGGTCCGATCCGGACCGCAGCAACCCCCCTCACACCTTCCGGTCAGGCTCCGCCGACCGAGCAGCCCTCTCCACGTCGGGATCCCATGTCCTCTCCTGCGCGCCACAGCCGCCGTCTCGTCCTCACCGGAGCCGCCCTCGGCGTCGGATCCGCCTTCGCCTACGCGATGACCGCGTCCGCGGCGCCCGACTACAGCGTGATCCCGCCGCTGCCCAACGAGCTCGGCCGCAGCGACACGGCGATCTCGCGCGTGGGGAAGAAGCCGTACCAGATCATCGACGTGATGATCGGCACCGACCGCGCGCGGCTCTTCGTCCCGCACACCGCGGTCCCCTCGCAGCGGATCGGCCGGGTCGTCTACTGGTACTACCACGCCAACGGGAGCACCTACGCGGCCCTGTCCGGCGCCTACCAGTACAGCGCCGACCAGGCCGTCGACAAGGGCGTCATCTCGATCTGCCCCAACTACGGCGGCAGCATCTACACGAACAAGCGGGCCGTCGCCATGCAGGTGGACGCGGTCGCCTGGTTCCAGAAGACGTGGCGAATCGGCGCGAGCTTCCTCCGCTCGAACTCCGGCGGCGGAGCGCTGCTCTGCTGGGCGTACGGCAACAAGCTGGTCCCCGAGATCCGCGGCGCGTACCACGCGGCCGGCGTCTACGACATGGCCGACATGGCCCGGCGCGACCCGGGGCGCGTCCTGCCGGACTACGACAACGACCCCTCGACGATCCCGGCGACCGACCCCGCGCTGCTGCCGCAGGCCTCGTGGGCGGGGGCGCGGATCCGCACGACCGGCTCGACGGAGGACGTCCTCGTCCCGATCGCCGTGCACGGAGGGGCGTGGGTCGCGCTCGCGAAGCCCGTCGCGAAGGAGGCGGTGGTCCTCTACACGCCGACCGAGGGCGCTCCGAACGGCCACAACGTGCCGAGCCTGACGAACAAGGACATGCTCGACACGTTCGACCGCTGGCTCGCAGAGCAGCCGGTCGTTCCGCTGCCCGACGAGCCCGCCTCGTCGATCCCCGGCGAGGGCACGTACCAGAACTCCTCGCCGCTCATCACGACGGCGGGCACCTGGAGCACGATCTCCTCCTCCGCCGACAGCGGTGGGAGCATCAGCTACTCCAGCTCGGCCGGAGCGTCCGCGAGCTTCCGCTTCTCGGGCACGGGCGTCAGCTGGGTGAGCCGGATGACGGCGACCTCCGGCATCAACGAGGTGCTGCTCGACGGCGTCCTCGTCGCCACCGTCGACCGCTACAGCCCCACGACCCGCTCGGGTCAGACGGTCTGGACGAGCGGGCCGATCGCCGCCGGCACCCACACGGTCACGATCCGCCGCGGGACGACGCGCAACCCGGCGTCCACCGGATCCACGCTGATCCTCGACGCCTTCGTCGTGACCGCGGGGACCGTCTCCACGTCGACGCCCACCCCCACCGCGACGGCGTCTCCGACCAGCACGCCGACGCCGACGGACACGCCGACTCCGACCGAGACCCCGACGGCCACGTCCACGCCCACCCCGACCTCGACGCTGCCGGCGGCGGGGACGTACCAGAACGGAGCCGCCGTCATCGCGACGGTCGGCACCTGGGCGACGCTCTCGAGCACCGCCGACAGCGGCGGCAGCATCTCGTACTCCAGCACCTCCACGGCCTCGGCGACCCTCCGCTTCCGGGGCACGAAGGTCAGCTGGGTGAGCCGCATCACCCCGACCTCGGGCATCAACGAGGTCCTGATCGACGGCGTGCTCGTCGCCTCCGTCGACCGCTACAGCGCCACGAACCGCTCGGCCCGCACCGTGTTCACCAGCAGCACCCTCAGTGCCGGCGAGCACACCATCACCATCCGCCGCGGCAGCAAGCGCAACGCCGCCTCCACGGGCAACTCGCTGATCCTGGACGCCTTCGTCGTCGTGTGAGCCGCTCGGGCACCCGAGCCGCCCGCGTGATTCCGGACAGAGGACGCGGGCGGGCTCGGGTGGCCGGGTGTTCGGGGGCTCGTGAAGGGGGCCCTTGTCGCTGAGGCGCTCGCTGGGCGCCCACTGCGTCGAGTCGCCCGGGGATGCAGCTGTTTCAGCGTTCTCGGAACCGTCTCGGGCACCTCAGCGGGCCTCGCGCGAGGCGGCCCGTGCGAGCATGCGGGGATGAGAACGCTGATCCTCGGAGGCACGGGCTGGCTCGGCGGGCACCTCGCGGCGGAGGCGCTGCGGCGCGGCCACGACGTGACCTGCCTCGCGCGGGGGACGGCCGTGCCCGCGGGGGCGTCCCTCGTCCGGGCCGACCGCGACCGCGACGACGCTCTCGACGCCGTGGCTGCGGCATCGTGGGACGCGGTGATCGACGTCTCCTCGACCCCGCAGCACGTCCGCCGATCCGTCCGCGACCTGCGCTGCAGCGCCTACGTCCTCGTCTCGACCACGAGCGTCTACGCCGAGAACGCGGTCGTCGGTGCGGACGAGGACGCCGAGCTGCTCCCTCCCTCCGACGACCCCGCCTCGTACGGCGCCGCGAAGGCCGCCTGCGAGCAGGCCGTGCTGGCCGGATCCGCGCCGTCCCTGATCGCGCGCGCCGGACTGATCGGCGGCCCCGGCGACCCGACGAGTCGCTCCTCCTACTGGCCCTGGCGCTTCAGCGCGCGGTCCGGGCCCGTGCTGGTGCCGGATGCGCCCGAGCTGCCGACGTCCATGGTCGACGTGCGGGACCTCGCCGCATGGCTGGTGGCGTCCGCCGAGGCGCGGGTGGCGGGCGTGATGAACGTCTGCGGGACCCCCGTGCCGTTCGGCGAGCACCTCGCCGCGGCGCGGAGCGGATCGTCGGCCGAGCCGGTCGCCGTGCCGGAGGTGTGGCTGCTCGAGCGTGGCGTCGGCCAGTGGGCGGGCGCCGGCTCGCTCCCGCTGTGGATCGCGGACCCGGACTGGCGCGGCATGAACGCACGCTCGACGGCACGGGCCGAAGCCGCGGGCTTCGAGCGCCGCGAGCTCGCCGAGACGCTGCGGGACGCGGCGGCCGCGCACGTGCCGGGACGCGGCGCCGGACTGGGGGAGGAGCGGGAGCGGGAGCTGCTGGGGGAGTGGGGG
>NZ_PSVN01000031.1:0-22363 GCF_002932235.1 Rathayibacter sp. AY1E3 | reverse complement strand
GAGGAGGCACCCGACCATGGCCCGTCCGCCCCGCCGCCCCTCCGCTCCCGGGAGCGGAGGGGCGGCGGGGCGGACGGGCCATGGTCGGGTGCCTCCTCGATCGCGGCGGGGGAAGTGGAGCGGCCCCGGCGCCCGCACCGAGGTGCTGGGCTCCGGGGCCGCTCCGGCGTGCCGAGACTACGCGGAGAAGCGCGGGAAGGCGGAGCGACCCGCGTAGGTCGCCGCACCTCCCAGGATCTCCTCGATGCGCAGCAGCTGGTTGTACTTCGCGACGCGATCCGAGCGGGCCGGGGCGCCGGTCTTGATCTGGCCGCCGTCCACCGCGACCGCGAGGTCGGCGATGGTGGTGTCCTCGGTCTCGCCGGAGCGGTGCGAGAGGATCGCGGTCATGCCGTTGCGCTGGGCCAGGGCCACGGCGTCGAGCGTCTCGGTGAGCGTGCCGATCTGGTTCACCTTGACCAGGATCGAGTTGCCGGCCTTCTCGGCGATGCCGCGGGCGAGGCGCACCGGGTTGGTGACGTACAGGTCGTCTCCGACGAGCTGCACCTTGTCGCCGATGGCCGCGGTGAGGTGGGTCCAGCCGGCCCAGTCGTCCTCGTCCAGCGGGTCCTCGATCGAGACCAGCGGGTAGTTGGCGACGAGGTCGGCGTAGTAGGAGGAGAGCTCCTCGGCCGAGAGCTTCTTGCCCTCGAACGTGTAGGCGCCGTCCTCGTAGAACTCCGAGGAGGCGACGTCGAGCGCGAGCCCGATGTCCTTGCCGGGGGTGAATCCGGCGGCCTCGACGGCCTTGAGGATGAAGTCGAGCGCCTCGCGGTTGGTGGGCAGGTCGG
Source organism: Rathayibacter sp. AY1E3 (assembly GCF_002932235.1). Lineage (NCBI taxonomy): Bacteria > Bacillati > Actinomycetota > Actinomycetes > Micrococcales > Microbacteriaceae > Rathayibacter > Rathayibacter sp. AY1E3. The sequence goes on along the minus strand of NZ_PSVN01000031.1, from coordinate 21,533 downwards.
GGGCGAAGCCGCCCTCGTCGCCGAGGCCGGTGGCGAAGCCGGCCTTCTTCAGCTGCGCCTTGAGCGCGTGGTAGATCTCGACGCCCCAGCGCAGGCCCTCGGAGAAGGACTCGGCGCCCAGCGGGACGGCCATGAACTCCTGGATGTCGACGCCGGTGTCGGCGTGCGCGCCTCCGTTGATGATGTTCATCAGCGGCACGGGCAGGGTGTGCGCGTTCGGGCCGCCGACGTAGCGGAACAGGTCGAGGTCCGACGACTGCGCGGCGGCCTTGGCCACGGCGAGGCTGACGCCGAGGATCGCGTTCGCGCCCAGGCGGGACTTGTTCTCGGTGCCGTCGAGCTCGATCAGCTCGGCGTCGACGAGGCGCTGGTCGGTGGCGTCGAAGCCCTCGATGGCCGGGCCGATCTCGTCGATGACGGCGTCGACGGCCTTCTGCACGCCCTTGCCGAGGTAGCGGTCGGAGTCGCCGTCGCGGAGCTCGTACGCCTCGAACGCGCCCGTGGAGGCGCCGGACGGGACGGCCGCTCGCGAGGACGCGCCGTCCTCGAGCAGGACCTCGACCTCGACCGTGGGGTTGCCACGGGAGTCCAGAATTTCTCGGGCGACGACTGCCTCGATAAGGGCCACAACTATCTCCTCTTGACGGGTGGGCTCCCGGAGACGGGAGCGGTCGGGAAGGAGTCTACTGACCGCCTCCGAAGCGCAGGAGACCGCGGCCGGTCGTAGACTCCCAGGGCCCGATCGCCGGACGGCCCGGGCGCACCCGCCGACCCGGAGGTTCCCCGTGACCACGACCGCCGCCGACCACGTCGACCGTCTCACCGCCGTCGTCCCGGACTTCCCGAGCCCGGGCATCCTGTTCCGCGACCTCACGCCGGTCTTCGGCGACGGCGAGGCCCTGCGGGCGGTGGCCGACGCGCTGATCGAGCCCTACCGCGGACGGATCGACGCGATCGCGGGCGTGGAGGCGCGCGGCTTCCTGCTCGCCGCGGCGGCCGCCTACTCGGCCGGTCTCGGCGTCGTGACCATCCGCAAGCCCGGCAAGCTGCCGCGGGCCGTGCTGCGCGAGCAGGCGACCCTCGAGTACGGAGAGACGATGCTGGAGGTGCACGAGGACGCGGCGCCCCGCGGCGCGCGCCTGCTGCTGGTCGACGACGTGCTGGCGACCGGGGGCACGCTCGACGCGAGCCGCCGCCTGATCGAGCGCGCCGGGTGGAGCCTCGAGGGGATCGCGGTGGTCATGGAGCTCGACGGGCTCGGCGGCCGCGAGGTGCTGGCCGGCCACCGCGTCGACGCGATCGTCACCGTCTGACCGGGCCCCGTCGCTCCGCTCCCCCTGCCCTCCCCCTTCCCGCGAGACGCCACCCGGGTATGCGACCCACCGGGCGAGCCGCACTCGAGTGGCGTCCCGCGGAAGGGGGAAAGCGACGGGGTCAGGTGAGGGAGAGGGACATCCGGGAGAGGACGAAGGTCTCGAGCACCTGCACGAGCATGTAGAGCACGAGCGAGACGCCGGTCACGAGCACGACCGCCGACCAGACGTCCGCGAACCGGGCCTGGGCGGACCAGGCGTTGATCGCCCCGCCGATGCCCGCACCGGTGGAGAGCCACTCGGCGAGCAGCGCGCCCGTGATCGCTCCGGGCACCGAGATGCGGATCGCGGCGAAGAGCGAGGGCAGCGAGCCGGGGATGGCCACCTTGCGGATCGCGGTGAGAGTGCTGCCGCCGTAGACCGCGACCACGTCGAGCATCTGCGGGGAGGCGTTGTTGAGGCCGAAGGCGATCGTCACCAGCGCGGGGAACAGGACGACGATCCCGCCGATGACCGCGACCGAGGCGATCGAGCCGGTCCCGAAGACCAGGATGATCAGCGGCGCCATCGCGATCAGCGGCACCGAGCGCAGCAGCATCGCGAACGGCATCAGCGCGTGCTCGATGCCCTTCGACAGGCGGAACAGGATCGCGCCGAGGATCGCCACGACCAGGCCGGCCGCGAAGCCGATCAGTGCGTCGCCCATGGTCACGGCGAAGAGGCCGCCCAGCTCGGCGCGGTGCTCCGCGGCCTTCGCATCGGTCACCAGGTGCTGCCAGACGTCCCACGGGCCCTTGACCACGTAGGGCGAGACCCCGCTGAAGAGGACCACGCCGATCCAGATCGCCAGCACGATCACGATCGTCGACAGGGCGACGAGCAGGCTCTTGCGCAGGCTCTTGAGAGTCGCGCCGAGGGCGGCCGTGCGCAGCTGACGCCGCAGCTCGTCGACCGCGAGGATCGACGTGGCCGTGGACTGCTCCGTGCGGTCGGGGACGGTGGTCGTCATGGTCATGCCCGCTTTCCGGAGGACCAGGGCGCGATGAGGCGCCCGATCAGTCCGACGATGCCGTAGCCGAGGAGCGCGACGCCCGCGCAGAGGAGGAAGAGCGCCCAGACGCGGGGCGAGTTCAGCGAGACCTGCGCCGCGACCAGGATCGGGCCCACGCCCGTCTCGATCTTGCCGAAGTACTCGCCGAGGATCGCGCCGAGGAAGGCCGCGGGCACCGCGATCTGCAGCGCCGACAGGATGTTGGGCAGCGCCGCGATCAGACGGACCTTGCGCAGCTGGGTGAACCGCGAGCCCCCGTAGACCGTGACGACGTCGAGCGCCGCCTTGTCGGCCGCCTTCAGCCCGAGCAGGCTGCCGACGACCGTGGTGAAGAACACCGAGAGGCCGGCCAGGAAGATCGCCGTCGCGCTCGCCTTCCCGGGAGCGTCCGCACCGCCGAGGATCAGCAGCACGATCGCTCCGATGGCGACGATCGGCACGCAGTAGGTGATGACCGCGAGCTGCGAGACGACCCCCTCCAGCCAGGGCAGGACCAGCACGAGCGCCGAGAGCACGAGCGCAAGGAGGTTGCCCCAGAAGTAGCCGACGGCCGCCTCGCCGATCGTGACGGAGAAGTTGCGCCAGTAGAAGCCGGCGCCGTCCTCCATCGCGGTCTGCACGACCTGCACGGGAGTGGGGACGGGCGCGTAGGTCGCGGCGCCGGTGGGCGCGGTGACGAGCGCCACGATCCACCAGACGGCGATGATCGCGGCGACGCCGATCAGCCCGGTGAGCCACGGAGGCAGGGACAGGGCGCGGCGCGGGGCCGCGGGGAGCGTGGTGGCCACGATGCCTCCTAGACGCGGTCGTCCGCGGCCGCGCCGCCGTCGCCGAACAGCAGCTCGGAGGCCTGGTCGACGTAGGCGTGGAACTCGGGGGTGCGCTGCATCTCGGGTGTGCGCGGGCGGGGCAGGTCGATGTCGATGATCTCCTTCACCCGTCCCGGGCGCGGGCTCATCACCGCGACGCGGTCCGAGAGGAAGATCGCCTCCGAGATGCCGTGCGTGACGAGGAGCGTCGTGGCGGGCTTCTCCGTCCAGATCCGCAGCAGCTCGAGGTTGAGCTTCTGCCGCGTCATGTCGTCGAGGGCGCCGAACGGCTCGTCGAGCAGCAGGACCTCGGGCTTGAGGATCAGGCACCGCGCGATCGACACGCGCTGGCGCATGCCGCCCGAGAGCTGGGCCGGCTTGGCCTTCTCGAAGCCGCGGAGGCCGACGAGGTCGATCAGCTCGTCGATGTAGGACTGGTCGACGCTCTTGCCCGCGATCTCGAACGGCAAACGGATGTTCGCCATGACGCTGCGCCACGGCAGGAGCGCGTGGTCCTGGAAGGCGATGCCGAGCTTGTTGTCGCGGCGCAGCTCCTGGGGAGTGCGGCCGTCGACCCGGATGGAGCCGGACGTCGGCTCCTCCAGTCCCGCGAGGATGCGCAGGATGGTCGACTTGCCGCACCCCGACGGGCCGAGCAGGGCGAGGAAGCTGCCCTGGTCGGTGTGGAGATCGGTGTCCTGCAGCGCCGCGACGCTGCGCGAGCCCATCCGGAACGTCTTCGACAGGCCGTGGATCTGGATGCCGGTGCCGCCGGCACCCTGGTCGCGCAGGGTGCCGGCGTCGGTCGTGTCGGTCACGAGTGGTGCCCTTCGTGGATCAGGATCAGGCCGCGTACTTCATCAGCTCGGGGTTCTCCTCGTAGACCTCGTCGAGGAGGGTCAGATCGAAGAGGTCCTCGGCCGTGACGTCGATCCCGGCGCCCGCGAGGGACGCGATGGTCTCGGACTGCAGCGTCTCGGAGATGGTGAAGAGGCCGTTCGAGACCGTCTCGTCCGAGACGACCAGTTCCTCGGCCTGGATGGTGGCGCCCTTCTTGGAGGACTCCTCGTTGAGGCCGAGGTCCTTGCCGTAGTTCTCGACGGCGAGCATCGCGCCCGCCTCCGGGTCGTTGACCGCGTCGGTCCAGCCCTTGATCTCGGCGACGAGGAACGCCTTCAGAGCGTCGCGCTTCTCGGCGATCGCCTGCTCCGACACCGAGAAGGTCTCGGCGACGAAGGGGAGGCCGTTGTCGGCGAAGGGCAGGTTGACGACCTCGTAGCCCTCGGCCGCGACCGTGATGGCCTCGTTCGTCAGGTAGGCGATGAAGCCGTCGACGGTGCCGTTGACGAGGACGGAGGGGTCGTACTCGACGGGGACGACCGTGAGGTCGGACTCGGAGAGGCCGTTCGCGGCGAGCAGCGCCTGGAACAGGGAGGTGTTCGAGGCCTGGACGCCGATCTTCTTCCCGGCGAGGTCGGCCGGAGTGGCGATGTTCCCGGCGGTCTTGATCGAGAGGACCGTGAAGGGGTTCTTCTGGTAGGTCGCGCCGATGATCTTGAGCGGGGCCTCCTGCTGGGCGATCGCGGTGCCGATCGAGACGGCGTCGCTGAGCGCGACGTCCGCGCTGCCCGAGAGGAGCTCGGCCACGCCCGTCGAGGGGCCGGGGGTGAGCGTCACTCCTGCCAGGCCGGCCTCGGTGAAGTAGCCCTTCGAGTCGGCGAAGAACTCGCCCGCGAACTCCTCGTTCTTGATCCAGGAGAGCTGGACCTTGAGGGTGCCGAGGTCGCCGCCGTCCGCGGCGGACGCGCCGGAGGAGTCGGAGGCGCAGGATGCGAGGACGGAGGCGCCGCCGATCGCGAGGCCGGCGACACCCGCCAGGCGGAGGAGGCTGCGGCGGTCGAAGGCCGGGAGGGAGCGGAGGGGCGACAGGGTCAAGGGGACTCCTCGGGTGGGGATCGTCAGGGCTGCTGCGGTGCGGTGCGCGGGGTCGCGACGGGGTGCCCGTGCAGGCGCGCCAAGCCGCGCCGATCGGGTGCCTCGACGCTATCCGGGGGAGATTTCTCGGGTGTGTCCGCAGATTTCGCGGGTATTAAGGCTCTCACGGATCCGACAAGGATCCGACCAGATCGGCATGATCCCCTGACGGATCGGCTGAGACCCTGTTCAGGCCCGACAGGACGGCCCCGGCCCCTCCCGCGGACATGGCCCAGCGCCGGCAGCCGGCGACGCTCATCCCGAACAGCCGGTGCAGCTCAGCCGAGGTCCTTGAAGGAGAGGTCGGCGGCGGAGGCGGCGTCGCGCGGGACGAGCGCGAAGCGGGTGAATCCCGCGGCGGCCGCGCGGTCCAGCAGCGGGGTGAGGTTCTTCGCCCGGCGCTCGAGGCGCACGCGCGAGCCCCGGGCGATCAGCTCCTGCTTGAGCGCGAGCAGCAGCTCGGGCGCCGCGTCCCGCTCGTGGACGAGGACGACGGCGTCGGGACGCTCGACGACGGCACCGCCGATCAGCTCGACGATCCGCTCGAAGCCGATCGAGAAGCCGCAGGCCGGCACGTCCTGACCGAGGAAGCGGCCGATCATCCCGTCGTACCGCCCGCCTCCGCCGACCGAGGAGCCCGAGGACGGGTGCGCGATCTCGAAGATCGTGCCGGTGTAGTAGCCCATGCCCCGCACGAGCGTCGGGTCGAAGCGGAGCGAGACGCCGGCGGGCAGCGAGCGCAGCGACCGGGCCAGGGTCTCGAGCGCGAGCACCGCCTCCGGGTCGATGCCCTCGGGCAGCACGTCGAGGATCGCGGACTGCTCGAGCGCCACTCCCCCGGCGGCGACCGCCTGCTCGATCCGCGCGAGGTAGCCCCCGAGGACCGCGGCCGCGTCCGGCCCGTCGGCCTCGAGCTCGGCGACGACACCGGTGGCGCCGATCTTGTCGAGCTTGTCGATCGAGATCAGCGCCGGGCCGAAGCGCTCGGGGGCGAAGCCGCAGTGCTCGAGGATTCCGGTGAGGATGCGGCGGTCGTTGATCCGGATGGTGCAGTCCTCGAGGCCCAGTGCGTCGAGCGCCGCCGCGGTCGCCGTGATGAGCTCGACCTCGGCCAGCTGCCCGGGCTCGCCGATGATGTCGATGTCGCACTGCACGAACTGGCGGTACCGCCCCTTCTGCGGGCGCTCGGCGCGCCACACCGGCGCGATCTGCACCGAGCGGAAGACAGCCGGCAGCTCGGCGCGGTGGGAGGCGTAGAAGCGGGCGAGCGGCACCGTGAGGTCGAAGCGCAGGCCGAGGTCGGCGAGGGCGGACGCGTCGTCGACCGCCGCCAGGTCGTCGCGGGTGAGCCCGCGGCGCAGGACGCTGAAGGCGAGCTTCTCGTTGTCGCCGCCGAGCCCGGAGTGGAGGCGGTCGAAGTCCTCGACCACGGGCGTCTCGATCTCGTCGAACCCGTGGGAGGCGTACACGCGGCGGATGACGCCGAGCGCGTGCTCGCGCTTCGCCTTGTCGGCGGGGAGGAAGTCGCGCATGCCGCGGGGCGGGGTGATCGGGGAGGCCATGACGGCGATTCTCCCAGATCGGCCGGGGCGGGCCCGCGGGCGCCTCAGTCCGCGCGCCGCTCCTGCTCCACCGCGCGGATCTCGTCCTGCAGGTCGCGCGTCGCGGTGCGGAGCGCACGCTCGGCGTCGAGCCCCTGGGCGCGGGCGGAGGCGACGATGGCCAGCAGCAGCGGGCCGAGGTCCTCCTCCGACTCGATGGGAAGCGGGCCCTGGCCGGCGTCCACGACGCCCAGCGAGGTCGCCTTGCCGATCACCTTGTCGGCGAGCGCGAGGGCCGGCATGCCCTGCGGGATCCCGTCGAGCACGCTCGTGCGGTGCGGCTTCTCGGTGCGCTTGAGCTCGTCCCACACCGCGATGACGTCGTCGGCCGTCTCGGCCGTGGCGTCGCCGAACACGTGCGGGTGGCGGCCGATCATCTTGGCGTTCATGTGCGCCGCGACGTCCTCGATGGTGAAGGGCTCGGCGCTCTCGGCGGCCAGGTCGGCGTGGAAGAGCACCTGGTAGAGGACGTCGCCGAGCTCCTCGATCAGGTCGGCCCGGTCCCCCGCCTCGATGGCGTCGACGAGCTCGTGCGACTCCTCGATCAGGTAGCGCACGAGCGACTCGTGGGTCTGCTCGGCGTCCCACGGGCAGCCGCCCGGGGCGCGGAGGACGTGGACGGTGCGGATGAGCTCGTCGAGCCGGGGATGCGCGGTCACACCGCCATCCTCGCATCCGGTCCGGCCGCCTCCGCGGACATCCGGGCGGCGCGGGCGCCCGGGAGCCTCAGGCCCGCGCGAGACGCCGCCGCGCGACGAGGAGGCAGCCGCCGGCGACGAGCGGCACCGCGGCGAGGAGCCCGGGTGACGCCGCGACGGACACCGCGGTCGAGGCGCTGACCAGTGCAGCCGCCAGGTTCCAGAGGACCACCGCGACTCCCGCGCCGTCCCCGATCGGGAGCGGCACCGGGCTGAGCAGCTGCGGCGGCAGCGGACCCCGGGTCGCGTCCATCGCCCGCGCGGCGACGGCGGCGACGGCGGTCGCGGCGGCCACCGGCACCGCCGCGCCCGGGAGCAGCAGCGAGGCGGCGAGGGCGCCGAGCATCGCGACTCCGACCGCGAGCACCAGCGGGAGGACGGCGTGCAGGAGGAGCAGCTCGAACGGGCCGGGCGCGAGGAGCGCCGGCTGTCCCGCGGTCGCGGCGGCGTGGCGGAAGCCGTCGCTCCAGACGCCGGCGCCGAGGTAGGCGAGCACGCCCGCCGCGGCGGCCGGGAGCGCGAGGAGGGAGGACGGCACGACCGCGGCGAGCACGGCGGCGGCGCCGGCGGCGGCCAGCGCGACGACCGCGACCGCCGAGCGTCCGGGAGTGCGCAGCGCGCCGATCGCGTCGCGCACCGGCACCGCGAGAGCGAACGGGGAGAGGCGGACCGCTCGGAGCCCCCGCCCGACCGCCGGGAGGGCGCGGTACCCGTCGAGCGACTCGGCGAGGTCGCCCGTCGCTCCGAGCCGGGCGGTCGCCGACCACTGCCGGGCCTGGGCGAGGAGCCGAGATCCGCGCGCGGCGTCGAGCAGCCGGGGCGCCGCGGCCAGGACGACCGCGGCCGACGCGAGCAGCACGGTCGCGGCGCGCACCTCCTCCGCTCCGCTCACGGCCGAGGCGAGGAGGCCGCCCGGCGTGGGCGCACCGGGCAGGAGGGCCCCGAGGACCGCGAGGGAGACGAGGAGGCCCGCCGCGAGCGCGGGGAGGCGCGAGGGCAGGCACTGACCGGCGAGCCAGGCGACGGCGAGGAGGCCGGCGAACGCGGCGCCGCCGACGACGGCCGCGAGGAGCGGCGCGGAGGCGGCGAGGGCGAGGAGCGACGCGACGGCGGAGCAGCACGCCACGAGACCGGCCGACGCCCGGACCACGGGCAGGCGGAGCACCGCCCAGCGGCGCAGATCGGTCGCGAGCAGCACGGCCGTGGTGTGCGGCTCGCCCACCGCGGGTCCGCGCACCCGACCCAGGAGCACGGCGGCGGGCAGGGCGAGACCCGCGGCGAGGGCGATCAGCGGCTCCGGCGCGGCTCCCGCCTCGGCGGCGAGGAGCGCGAGGGCCCGGGCGACGGGGAGGACGACGACGAGGACGGTCATCGCGGCGAGGTAGCCCGCGTAGGCGCGCGGACTCGGCGGAGCCGCGGCGCGGTGCCGGTGCAGAGCCCGCACCTCGGCGACGCGAGCCCTCTCCGCGCGCGTCACGCCCGCTCCAGCTCGACGACCCGCGCGCCCAGACCCTGGATCAGCACAGGGCTGTGGGTCGCGACGACGAGTGCCCGGGACGCGGCTGCGCGCCGCAGGACTTCCGCCACCAGCGGCACCCGCTCGACGTCGAGCCGCTGCTCCGGCTCGTCGAGCAGCAGCACCGCCGAGGGCCGGGCCAGCACGAGCGCGAGGGAGAACAGCTGCGTCTGCCCGGAGGAGAGCTCGTGCGGGAAGCGGCGGGCGAGCGGAGCGAGCGCGAGCGCGTCGAGACCTGCCGCGGCCTCGCGGCGGGCGTCGGCGACCGGCGCGCCCCACGAGACGGCCACCATCGCGAGGTGCTCCTCGAGGGTCAGGTCCCGCTCGAAGGGCGGGGTGCCGATCAGGGCGGCGACGGCGCGGCGGTGGGCGGCGGAGCGCTCCTCCGGGGCGCGCCCGGCCACCGCCACGACTCCCTCGCTCGGAGCGGTGAGGCCGGCGATCACCCGCAGGAGCGTGGTTTTGCCGGTGCCGTTGCGGCCCGTCACCGCGACGCGCTCCCCCGCCTCCGCCTCGAGCGAGCACGGGGCGAGCAGCTCGACCCCCGAGGCGCGGACCGCGACCCCGCGGACGGCGACCAGCGGGCCGGCGAGCGGCTCCGGCTCTCGAGGACGTCGGGCGGCGAGGAGCGGCATGCCCTCCATCCTGCCAGCGGGCCCTCCCGCAGCGGCGACGGCCGCCGGAGCGGGGCGGCGCGCCTCCGGGGAGCGCCGCCCCGAGGACCTCAGACGGTGACCGGCTCCGGGAACAGCGAGTCCAGGAGCGACGCCACCCACCGGATGAGCGCCCGGTCGCCGAGCGGGACGCCGTCGAGCACGGGCATCGGCACGACGACCGCGTCGGCCTGCTGCAGGTACTTCGCGGTCGGGTACATCCGGCGCAGGCGCACCTGGATCGAGTCGGGCAGATGAGCGGGAGCCACGCGGACGTTCGAGCCCATCGCGACCACGTCGCTCAGGCCCGCCTTCTGTGCGCGCATCCGCAGCCTCGACACCAGGATGAGGTTCTCGACCGCCTCGGGCAGCTCGCCGTAGCGGTCGGTCAGCTCCTCGACCACGAGGTCGATGCTCCCCTCCTTCGCCGTCGGCGACGACGCGGCCGACAGCTTCTGGTACGCCTCCAGGCGCAGCCGCTCGCTGTCGACGTACTCCTCCGGGATGCGCGCGTCGACGGGCAGCTCGAGCCGCAGCTCCGTCTGCCCCTCGGCGACCTCGCCGCGGAAGGTGTCGACGGCCTCGCCGATCATCCGCAGGTAGAGGTCGAATCCCACGCCCTGGATGTGCCCGGACTGCTCGCCGCCGAGGAGGTTGCCCGCACCGCGGATCTCGAGGTCCTTCAGCGCGATCTGCATGCCGCCGCCGAGGTCCGAGTTGGCGGCCAGGGTCTGCAGCCGGTCGTGCGCGGTCTCGCTCAGCGGCTTCGTCTCGTCGTAGAGGAGGTAGGCGTAGGCGCGCTCGCGGCCGCGGCCGACCCGCCCGCGCAGCTGGTGCAGCTGCGAGAGACCGTACTTGTCGGCGCGGTCGACGATCAGCGTGTTGGCGTTCGGGATGTCGAGGCCGGTCTCGACGATCGTCGTCGACACCAGGACGTCGAACTTGCGCTCCCAGAAGTCGACGATGATCCGCTCGAGCTGCGACTCGCTGAGCTTGCCGTGCGCGACCGCGATCCGCGCCTCGGGAACCAGCTCGGCGAGCTGCGAGGCGACGCGGTTGATCGTCGAGACGCGGTTGTGCACGAAGAACACCTGGCCCTCGCGCAGGAGCTCCCGGCGGATCGCGGCCGACACCTGCTTCTCGGAGTAGGGGCCGACGAAGGTGAGGATCGGGTGGCGCTCCTCCGGCGGGGTCGCGAGGGTCGACATCTCGCGGATGCCGGTCACCGCCATCTCGAGCGTCCGCGGGATGGGCGTGGCGCTCATCGAGAGGATGTCGACGTTCTTCTTCAGCGCCTTGAGCTTGTCCTTGTGCTCGACGCCGAAGCGCTGCTCCTCGTCGATCACGAGCAGGCCGAGGTCCTTGAAGACGATGTTGTCGCTGAGGAGCCGGTGGGTCGCGATGACCATGTCGACGGTGCCGTCGGCCAGGCCCTCGATCGTCTCCTTCGACTCCTTCGCGCTCTGGAACCGGCTGAGCGCCCGCAGGTGGACGGGGAAGCCGGCGAAGCGCTCCTGGAACGTCTCGAGGTGCTGGCGGACGAGCAGCGTGGTCGGCACGAGCATCGCGACCTGCTTCCCGTCCTGGATCGCCTTGAACGCGGCGCGCACGGCGACCTCGGTCTTGCCGAAGCCGACGTCGCCCGAGAGCAGGCGGTCCATCGGGATCGGCCGCTCCATGTCGGCCTTGACCTCGTCGATGACGGTGAGCTGGTCGGGGGTCTCGGCGAACGGGAACGCCTCCTCCAGCTCGCGCTGCCAGGGGGTGTCCGGCGGGAACGCGTGCCCGCGGGAGGCCATCCGGGCGGAGTAGAGCTTCACGAGCTCGACCGCGATGTCGCGGACCGCGCGGCGGGCCTTGCTCTTGGCCTGCGCCCAGTCGCTCCCGCCCATCTTGCTCAGCGCCGGAGCCTCGCCGCCGACGTAGCGGGAGAGCAGGTCGAGCTGGTCCGTGGGGACGAGCAGCTTGTCGCCGGGGAAGCCGCGCTTGCTGGGGGCGTACTCGAGCACCAGGTACTCGCGGCGCGTCTTGATCGCGTTGCGGCCCCCGCTGGAGACCTCGCGCTGAGAGAGCTCCACGAACCGGCCGATGCCGTGGGTGGCGTGCACCACGAAGTCGCCGGGCGTGAGCTGCAGCGGGTCGACGACGTTCTTGCGGCGCGAGGCGAGCTTCTTCACCGCTCGGGAGTCGTAGCCGACGGTGCGGCCGTAGAACTCCGTGTCGGTGAGCAGGGCGAGCTTCGCCTCCTCCACCTCGAAGCCGTGATCGACGGAGGCCTGGACCACGTAGGCCAGACCCGTCTCGAGCCCGGCGGGGAGGTCGGCGACGATGCGGGCGGCGACCTCGTGCTCGGCGAGGACCTGGTCGGTGCGCTCGACCGTGCCGGTGCCGGGCGCGGTCAGGACCACGGTCCAGCCGTCGGCCAGGCGCGCGCGGACGTGGGCGAGGGCGCCCTCGACGCTCGCTCCGAATCCGGGGACCGGCTCGCCCTCGACGCGGACGGCGAGGATCTCGTCGATCCCGAGCTCCTCCGGCAGCACCTCGGCCTCGCCCGCGGCGGGGCCCTGGCGGAACGTGCTCATCGTCCACCAGGGGTGGTCGGGAGCGTCGGCGCCCGGGGCGCTGAGCTTCACGGAGTCGCGGAGCGCGCCGAGCGAGATGAACTCGCCCGAGGCGAGGTCGATGGGGGCCTCGGCGCCGGCGGTCGCCGCGCTCCAGGCCGCCTGCAGGAACTCGCGGTTCGTCTCGGCGAGGCTGATCGCCCGCGTCGCCACGCGCTCGGGGGCGAGGACCGCGACGGCCGCCCCCTCGGGCAGGTAGTGCGAGATCGGGACCAGCCGCTCCAGCAACGCGGGGGCGAGCGACTCCATGCCCTCGACCGGGATGCCCTCGGCGATCTTCGCGAGCATCGCCGACAGGCTCGGGAACTCGTGCAGCATCTCGCGGGCCCGCTGCCTCACCGCGGGCACCAGCAGCAGCTCGCGGCTCGGCGGGAGGACCACCGAGTCGGCCTCGCCCGGGAGCGAGCGCTGATCGGCCACGGAGAAGCCGCGGATGGAGTCGACCTCGTCGCCGAAGAAGTCCACTCGGCTCGGATGCTCGGCCACCGCGGGGAAGACGTCGAGGATGCCGCCGCGCACGGCGAACTCGCCGCGGCGCGTGACCATGTCGACCCGGGCGTAGGCCAGGTCGACCAGCTCGGCCGAGATGCGGCCGAGGTCGTAGCCGCGGGCGCCCTTCACGAGTCGGATCGGCTCGATGTCGGCGAGGTTGTCGGCGACCGGCTGCAGCGCCGCGCGCACGGAGGCGACCACCACGAGGGGCCGCTCGCCGGACCACTGCTTCATCCGCCGCAGCGCGTCCAGGCGCCGCCCCACGATCTCGGCGCTCGGGCTGAGGCGCTCGTGCGGCAGCGTCTCCCACGCGGGGAACTCGACGACGTCCGCATCCGGCAGCATGCAGCCGAGAGAGGCGCGCACGTTCTCGGAGTCGCGGCCCGTGGCCGTGACCACCAGCGCCGCCTGCGGGCGTCCCGCCTCCGCGCGCCTCTCGATCAGGCCCGCGAGCAGGGGGACCCGGAGGCCGTCAGCCACCGAGAAGTCGGCGTCCCGCACCGCGTACGCGAGCGCATCGTCGAACGTGGAGGCGCGCGACAGCGCCGAGATGATCTCGTTGAGGGGCACGGGTCCAGTTTACGGCCGCCCCGCGGGCCGACCGCCGAGGGAGCCCCGAACCGTCGAGGGAGCCCGGGGCTGCGGTCTCCCTCGCCGGTTCGGGGCTCCCTCGGTGGAGGGCGGGTCAGGCGCTGGTGTGGAACTTCAGCTGGGCGGCGGAGAGGCCGGAGTCGGCGATGAGCTCGACGGCGTCGGCGGCGTCCGAGACCAGGATCGGGAGCGCCTCGCGCTCCGGGCCGGCGAAGTCCTTCAGCACGAAGTCGGCGGCCTGCTGGCGGCCCGGCGGGCGGCCGATGCCGACCCGCACGCGCAGGAACTCGGCTCCTCCGGTCGCCGCGAGGATGTCGCGGATGCCGTTGTGCCCTCCGTGACCGCCGCCCTGCTTGAGGCGCAGGGTGTCGAAGGGGATGTCGAGCTCGTCGTGCACGACGATCAGGTGCGCCGGGTCGACCGAGTAGAAGTCGAGCAGCTGCGCCGTCGGCCCGCCGGAGAGGTTCATGAAGCTGTTGGGCTTGCCCAGCACGAGCTTCGGCCCGCCCGGGCGGAGGAAGCCCTCGGCGACCACGGCGTTGGCGCGGTTGTGCCGGCGGAACGAGCCGCCGATCCGCGTCGCGAGCTCGTCGAGCACCATCTGGCCGACGTTGTGCCGGTTGCGCGCGTACTGCGCGCCCGGGTTGCCCAGTCCGACGACCAGCCAGGTGTCACCCATGTCGTTCCTCTTCCTCGGGGACGGCGGAGGGACTCCCCCGCCGGACGCGGAACGGGCCCGCCGCGGCTGCGAGCGGGCCCGTTCCCGGGGTGGTGCGGACTACTCCGCGGTCTCGGCGACGATGTCGCCCGAGGCCGGGGTCTCGTCGTCCTCGCCCAGGTCCTGCTCGACCTCGGCGGTGACGTTGACGATGAGGATCTCGGCGTCGGTGACCAGCGTGGCGCCCTCGGGGAGCGTGACGTCGGCAGCGGTGATCTGCGTGCCGGCCTCGAGGCCCTCGACGGAGACGACGATGTTCTGCGGGATGCGCGTGGCGTCGACCTCGAGCGAGAGGGTGTTCGACTCGATCGAGACGAGGGTGCCGGGAGCGGCGTCGCCCTCGACGTGCACGGGGATGTCCACCTCGACCTTCTCGCCCTTGTTGATGACGACGAGGTCGATGTGCTCGATGATCTGGCGCACCGGGTCGCGCTGGATGTCCTTCACCAGGGTGGTCTGCGCAGCGCCCTCGATGTCGAGCTCGAGGATCGCGTTCGCCTTGCGGGTGAGCAGGAGCACCTGGTGGCCCGGGAGGGTGAGGTGCTGGGGCTCGGTGCCGTGGCCGTAGAGGACCGCGGGGATCTTGTCCTGCGCGCGGATCTTGCGGGCGGCGCCCTTGCCGAACGAGGTGCGGACCTCGACGACGACCTTGTTGGTCAGTTCAGCCATGATGTTCTCCTTGGGCGGCGCGCACGCCACCGGATCGGGTCGTGGCCTGCGGCCACGGACGGTTTGTCGACTCGAACGCATGTCAGCGTGAGGAGAAGTCCGTGGCGCCCCGTGGGGGCCTCGCCTGCTTCCACCGCGTCGATCACGGATGCACGTGCATCCCTCGCCGAAGTTCAGCTGCCGATCTTACCCGGCATCGCGGCCGCCCGCCAGCAGGCGGTCGCGCCGCCGGACTCGGAGCCGGACGTCCAGGCGGACCGCCTACCGTGCGGGTATGACGAGCGACGACTTCGGCTCCTACGTCGAGAAGAACGGCTTCCACCGCGACACGAACTACATCCCGACGCGGATCACCGCCGACGGCCGCGACGGGTACCCGGTGGAGGCCGGGCGCTACCGCCTCGTCGTCTCCCGCGCCTGCCCGTGGGCGAACCGCGCCGTGATCGTGCGGCGCCTGCTCGGGCTCGAGGACGCCCTCTCGATGGGCATCTGCGGGCCCACCCACGACAAGCGCAGCTGGACCTTCGACCTCGATCCGGGCGGGGTCGACCCGGTGCTGGGCATCCCCCGCCTCCAGGACGCGTTCTTCGCCCGCTTCCCCGACTACCCGCGCGGGATCACCGTCCCGGCCCTCGTGGACATCCCGAGCGGCCAGGTCGTCACCAACGACTACCTGGTGATGACGCTCGACTTCTCCACCGAGTGGACCGCGTTCCACCGCGACGGCGCCCCCGACCTCTACCCCGAGGAGCACCGCGAGGAGATCGACGAGATCGCCGAGCTGGTCTTCCACGACGTGAACAACGGCGTCTACAAGTGCGGCTTCGCCGGCTCGCAGCGCTCCTACGACCGGGCCTACGACCGCCTCTGGGCGCGGCTGGACTGGCTGGAGGAGCGGCTGAGCACCCGCCGCTACCTGGTCGGCGACACCATCACCGAGGCGGACGTGCGGCTCTTCACGACGCTCGCCCGCTTCGACGCCGTCTACTACAGCCACTTCAAGGCCAACCGGAACCTGCTGTCGGCGATGCCCGCGCTCTGGGGCTACGCCCGCGACCTCTTCGCCACTCCGGGGTTCGGCGACACGATCGACTTCACCCACATCAAGTCGCACTACTACGAGGTGCAGCGGGACATCAATCCGACCGGCGTCGTCCCCAAGGGCCCGGACCTCTCCGGCTGGCTCGTCCCCTCGCGCCGCGAGGAGCTCGGCGGCCGCCCGTTCGGCGACGGCACTCCCCCGCCGCCGCCGATCCCGTCGGAGCGCGTCCCCCTCGGCCACGGCGCCTGACCGGCTCCGGTCGCGGTCGTCGCGGCGCGCGCAAGACCGTGCGCGCGCCGCACGACCGATGTGCAGCCGGGAGACGGCTCGGACCCGGGCTCCCCGGAGCGACCCGGGGCTAGCCTGGGCTCGCCCCTGAACGCGAACGTCGAGGAGAACCGTGTCTGACAAGCCCACCGCCACAGCCAACATCGGAGTCGTCGGTCTGGCGGTGATGGGCTCGAACCTCGCCCGCAACCTCGCCAGCCGCGAGGGCAACACGGTCGCGGTGTTCAACCGCTCCTACGGCCGCACCGAGACCCTCATCACGGAGCACCCGGAGGCGGGCTTCGTCGCGTCCGAGACCATCGAGGACTTCGCCGCCTCGCTCGCCACCCCGCGCACCGCGATCATCATGGTCCAGGCCGGCCGCGGCACCGACGCCGTGATCGAGCAGCTGACGAAGGTCTTCGAGCCCGGCGACATCATCGTCGACGGCGGCAACGCGCTCTTCACCGACACCATCCGCCGCGAGAAGGCCGTCCGCGAGACCGGCATCCACTTCGTCGGCACCGGCATCTCCGGCGGCGAGGAGGGCGCGCTCAAGGGCCCGTCGATCATGCCCGGCGGCTCGGTCGAGTCCTACAGGACCCTCGGCCCGATCCTCTCGTCGATCGCCGCGGTCGCCGAGGGCGAGCCCTGCGTCACCCACATCGGCACCGACGGCGCCGGCCACTTCGTCAAGATGATCCACAACGGCATCGAGTACGCCGACATGCAGCTCATCGCCGAGGCGTACGACCTGCTCCGCACCGTCGGCGGACACGAGCCCGCCGCCATCGCCGAGGTCTTCGACGCCTGGAACAAGGGCGACCTCGAGTCGTACCTCATCGAGATCACCGCCGAAGTGCTCCGCCAGGTCGACGCCGACACCGGCAACCCCTTCATCGACGTCGTCCTCGACCAGGCAGGCTCGAAGGGCACCGGCGTCTGGACCGTGCAGAACGCGCTCGACCTCGGCGTCCCCGTCGGCGGCATCGCCGAGGCCGTCTTCGCCCGTGCCGTGTCCTCCCACCCCGAGCAGCGCGAGGCCGTGCAGGCCCGCGTCACCTCGCGCCCGGCCCCGGTCGAGAAGTACGAGGGCTTCGAGGACGACGTGCGCGCCGCGCTCTACGCCTCCAAGGTCGTCGCCTACTCGCAGGGCTTCGACGCGATCATCGCCGGGGCCGAGAAGTACGGCTGGGAGATCGACAAGGGCGCGGTCGCCAAGATCTGGCGCGCGGGTTGCATCATCCGCGCCCAGTTCCTCAACCGCATCGTCGACGCCTACGACGAGAACGCCGGCATCACGACCCTCCTCGAGGACCCGTACTTCGCCGAGGCCGTCGCCAACGGCGAGGCCGCCTGGCGCCGCATCGTCTCGACCGCCGCGCTCTCGGGCGTGCCGATCCCCGGCTTCGGCGCCGCGCTGTCGTACTACGACTCGCTCGCCTCCAAGCGCCTCCCGGCCGCTCTCGTGCAGGGCCAGCGCGATTTCTTCGGAGCGCACACCTACAAGCGCGTCGACAAGGAGGGCACCTTCCACACGCTGTGGTCGGGCGACCGCACCGAGGTCGAGCAGGACCCCTCCACGCACTGACCCGCGTCGCACGGGAAGGCGCCCCCGCCTGCAGGATCCTCGGATCCTCGGGCGGGGGCGCCTTCCGCGTTGGGGAGGGAGCTCCCCCGTCGTCAGCGGAGCCAGGCGGTGGCGTCCGGCTCCCCGAGCACGCGCTCGACGCCCGGGCCGGCTGACCCCTCAGCTCCGGAACGCCCGCGCGATCAGGAGCGCCGCCAGGAGCACCGCTGCGGCGGCCGCCGTGGCCGCCGGGAGGGCGAGCAGGAGCAGCAGCGAGACCGCGGCCGACGCGAGGGCCGGGCCGCTCGCCCCGGCCGCTCCGTGGTCGAGGCGCCGCACGATGGTCGCCACCAGCAGAGCGGCCACGGCGAAGGCGAGCAGCGCGTCGGCGTCGAGGATCACGACCGCGAGCACGGCGACCAGGCAGAGGACCAGCTGGGCCGCCGCGGGCACGCCGGTCCTGCGGTTCCTGGCGGCGAGCACCGCCGGCATCTCCCCTGCGTCGGCGAGACGCACGAGGGCGCGCGCATCCCTCCTCCCGAGGTCGAGGAGCGCGAGCAGGACCGCGATCACAGCGGCGGCCCCGACGAGCCCGGACGCGGGCGTGCCCCGGGTGACAGCGCTCAGGGGGGTCTCCGAGGACGCGAGGACCTCGGGACCGGCCGCCAGGAGCAGACCGGTGCCGAGCGCGGCGGCGGCCGCCGTGGCGATCCCGATGCGCAGCAGGGCGGGGCGGAGTGCCGTCACCGCGCCGGAGCGGGACGTCGGCAGGAGGATCAGGAGCAGCGCCGCGGCGGTGCCGGCTCCCAGCGGCCCTCCGTCGCGCAGCGGGTCGAGCGGCGCGGGGTCCGGAGGGGATACCAGCACGAGCACGGCGGCGGCGGCCAGCAGGACGACGACCGCACCGACGAGGAGCAGGACCGGGCGAGCGGGGAGGCGCCCGCCGCGCAGGCCGAAGAGCGCGACGGCCACGAGCAGCAGGACGGCCAGGGGCCGGGCCGCTCCCCCGAGGACCGACTGGGCCGCGGTCAGGGCCAGCGCGGCCGAGGCGAAGGCGCGCCCGACGATCCCGAGCCACTCGGAGGAGGGGCCGTCGTGGACGGTGCGCCCGGCGTCGGCGACGGCGCTCAGGGCCGCGGCGGCCGCAGCGACGGCGAGCCCGAGGAGCAGCCACCAGCCCGCTGCGGCGGCGGCCGGCGACCAGACCAGGAAGACCGCCGCCAGGGCGAGGGTCGCATCCGAACGCTGGGGCACGGCCTCACCCTAGGCGGTGGAGCCGGGGCGGGACCCGGGTGCGCTGTGCAGGGCGCACCCGGGGCGCGGGGTCCTACGCGTCGCCGTCGAACATCGACGTCACGGAGCCGTCGTCGAAGACCTCGTGGATGGCGCGGGCCAGCAGCGGAGCGATGGGCAGGATCGTCAGGCGGTCCCACGTCTTCTCCGCCGGCAGCGGCAGGGTGTCGGTGACGACGACCGAGTCGATGAACTCGGAGCTCAGGAGCTCGACCGCCGGATCCGAGAAGACGGCGTGGGTGGCCGCGACGACCACGCCGATCGCGCCCGCCTTCTTCAGCGCCTCGGCCGCCTTCGCGATGGTGCGCCCGGTGTCGATGAGGTCGTCGACGAGGAGGCAGACGCGGCCCTTCACCTCGCCGACGATCTCGTGGACGGAGACCTGGTTGGCGACCTTCGGGTCGCGGCGCTTGTGGATGATCGCCAGCGGGACGCCGAGCTTGTCGCTCCAGATGTCGGCGACGCGGACGCGGCCCATGTCGGGCGAGACGATGGTGAGGGTCGAGGGGTCGAGCTTCTCGCGGAAGTGCTCGAGCAGCACCGGCATCGCGAAGAGGTGGTCGACGGGGCCGTCGAAGAAGCCCTGGATCTGCGCCGCGTGCAGGTCGACCGACATGATCCGGTCGGCTCCCGCCGCCTTGAAGAGGTCCGCGACGAGGCGGGCCGAGATCGGCTCGCGGCCGCGGCCCTTCTTGTCCTGGCGCGCGTAGGGGTAGAAGGGGGCGACCACGGTGATCCGCTTGGCGGAGGCGCGCTTGAGCGCGTCGACCATGATCAGCTGCTCCATCAGCCACTCGTTGATCGGGGACGTGTGGGACTGGAGGACGAACACGTCGCCTCCGCGGACCGACTCGCCGTAGCGGACGTAGAGCTCGCCGTTGGCGAAGGTGCGCCCCTCGGTCGTGACGAGCTCGGTCCCGAGCTCGGCGGCGACCGCCTCCGCCAGTGCCGGATGCGCCCTCCCCGAGACGAGGACCAGGCTCTTCTTGTTGCTGGCGGTGATGCCGGTCACTGTGCTCCGCTTCCTCCGGTGGGCGCCTGGTCGGATCCGGTGGGATCCGACGCCAGGGCCGCCTCGGCGGCGTCGGCCGCTGCGGTGCCCGGACGGTGGGTCTGCACCCACCCGGCCATGTTGCGCTGCGGAGCGACGGTGATCCCGAGGGCTCCGGCGGGGATGTCCTTGCGGATGACCGTGCCGGCGCCCGTGTACGCTCCGTCACCGATTCTAACGGGGGCGACGAAGACGTTGTGCGACCCCGCACGCACGTGCGAGCCCACCACGGAGGACGCCTTGCTCACCCCGTCGTAGTTGGCGAAGATCGAGCCGGCGCCGATGTTCGACTCCTCGCCGATGACCGCGTCGCCGACGTAGGAGAGGTGCGGGACCTTCGATCCCTCGCCGATGACGGCGTTCTTGGTCTCGACGTAGGTGCCGATCTTGCCGCGGGCGCCGAGCACGGTGCCGGGGCGGAGGAACGAGAACGGGCCGACCTGGGCCTTCGCGCCGATGACGGCGAGCGTCGCGTCGGAGCGCTTCACGACCGCGTCCTCGCCGACCTCGCAGGAGTCGAGCGTGGTGTCCGGGCCGATGACCGCACCGGTGGCGATGACCGTCGGCCCCTTGATCTGCGTGCCCGGGAGGATCTCGACGTCCGGGGCGAGGACCGCGTCCACGTCGATCCAGGTCGTCGCCGGGTCCTGGATCGTGACGCCCTCGAGCTGCCAGCGGCGCACGATGCGCGCGTTGAGCTCGAGCGCCGCGTCGGCGAGCTGGGCGCGGTCGTTGATCCCGGCCACGAGCCAGCGGTCCTGCACGGGGACGGCCTCGATCGCGCGGCCGGCGGCCTTGAGCGCGGCGGCGGCGTCGGTGAGGTACTTCTCCCGCTGAGCGTTCTCGGTGCCGATCGCGCCGATGACCGAGCGGAGCGCGGCGGCGTCGAAGGCGTAGACGCCGGCGTTGATCTCGGTGAGGTCGAGCTCGTCGGGGCTCGCGTCCTTCTGCTCCACGATGGAGGCGAAGGCGCCGTCGCCGCCGCGGACGATCCGGCCGAAGCCGGTCGGGTCCTCGAGCACGCAGGAGAGCATGGTGAGCGCGTTCGCCGCGGCGAGGTGCTCGTCGACCAGGCGGCGGAGGGTCGGCGCGTCCAGCAGCGGGACGTCGGCGCTCAGCACGACGACCGTGCCGGCGAAGGACTCCGGGAGCGCCGCGAGGCCCTGCTCGACCGCGCGGCCGGTGCCGGGCGTCTCGTCCTGGTCCACCACCAGCGCGGAGGGCGTGTGCTCGAGGACGGCCTCGGCGACCCGGTCGCGCTCGTGGCGCACCACGGTGACGACGTGCGCCGCGTCGAGCGAGGCGGCCGTGTCGAGCACGTGCCCGAGCAGCGGCCTCCCGGCGAGGCGGTGCAGGACCTTCGGGGTGCGGGACTTCATGCGGGTGCCCTGGCCTGCCGCCAGGATCACGACGGCGAGCGTGCTGTCTGCCATGTTCTTCGCGTTCTCCTCCGTGAGCGCACCGTCCTGGTGCCGCTCCGCCACCAGGATTCGAACCTGGACCGGACAGCTCCAAAGGCTGCCGTGCTGCCGTTACACCATGGCGGACCGCGCGATCGCGCGGTCCGCCATGGTGTAACGGCAGCACGGCAGCCTTTGGAGCTG
>NZ_PSVN01000030.1:0-23356 GCF_002932235.1 Rathayibacter sp. AY1E3 | reverse complement strand
ACCGCGAGCTGCGGCTCCTCCTCCAGCTCCGCGACGTGACCTGCCGCTTCCCCGGCTGCACCCGCTCCGCCGCGAGCGCCGAGGCCGACCACGTCGTCGAGTGGCGAAACGGCGGCGGCACCGACCCCGGCAACCTCGCCAGCCTCTGCGTCGCCCACCACCACGTGCGGCACGGCGACCGCTGGACCTACGTCCTCCACCCCGACGGCACCGCCGACTGGACCACCCCCACCGGCCGCCGCATCACCACGCGCCCGCCGGGCCTCGAGGCACGGCTCCGTCCAGGCCCACCCGCGACCCCGAGGTTCGCGGACCGGCCGCCGCCGTTCTGACACTGTGCCGTGCTGCCGTGCTGCCGTGCTGCCGTGCTGCCGTTCCGCCGTGCTGCCGTGCTGACGTGCTGACGTGCTGACGTGCTGACGTTCTGCGTTCTGCGTTCTGCCATGCTGCCGTGCACCCCTGAGGGAATCGGCTGTCGGGCGGGTTCGGCGCATTGCGCGGGTTCGCACTGGTGATCGGGCCGTGCTGTCGCTCGGAGGCGAGTGCTCAGCGACCTACCGCCGCGCCGCTGACGCTCGGATCTGCGCCTTCGCTCGGGTTCACGCGGCCGCACCGTCGCACCACCGCCGCACCACTGCCGCTGAGGCGCGGACCGTCACCGGGGCCGCACCGTCGCCTGACGCCGTGCCGACACCAGGGCCGTGCCGCCGCGGTGCGGCATGCCGCCGTTCGGCACCACGATCCAGCACCTCGGCGGCTCAGCGCGCGCCGTACCGCCGTCACACGCCGTCGCGTCGGCCCGCCGTTCGGGCAGCGCGTCTCGCGACTGCGCTGGCGCCCCGCACGCCCCCACGGCTGATCCGGCGGGTGCGCAGTCCGGGCGCGCAGTCCGGGCACGCCCGCGCGGTCAGTCGGCGACGCGGAGGAGCACCTCGCCCGTCGTCCCGCCCCGCGGCCGCCCCGCAGCCGCGACGCAGCCGTCCCGCCGCCGCGACGCTACGCCGCCAGGAAGCGGTCCGCCGTCCGCAGCGAGAGCGCCATCGTCGCGAGCGCCGGGTTCGCGATCAGCGCGCTCGGGAACACCGAGTTGTCGCACACCCAGAGGTTCGGCACGTCGAAGCTGCGGCCGTCCGCGTCGATCACGGCGTCGCCCGCGTCGGTGCCCATCCGCACGGTGCCGAGCGTGTGCGCCGTCCGCGCCATCACCCGCGTGCTCGTCGCGCCGGCCGCCTCCACGATCGCGGTCATCGTCCGGATCGCGTGCCGGTCGATCGCCTCCTCGTTGGCGCCCGCCGAGAACGTGATGCGCGCCTTCGGCACCCCGTGCTCGTCCAGCTCGTCGGTCAGCTCCAGCCGGTTGCCGTCGGCGGGCAGGCACTCGGCATTGATCCCGACGCCCGCCGCGAAGCGGTAGCCGTCGAGCGCGTCCATCAGATCGCGGCCCCAGAGTCCCGCGCCGCGGGCGAGCGTCGTCGCGTAGGTCAGCGGCATCACTCCGAGGCTCTGGATCAGGTAGCCGCCCGCGAAGTCCGCGTCGGCCGGGCGGACGGTGTCCTCGGTGATCACCGAGGAGGGGTAGCCGCGGTAGCCGCGCATCTCGTTCTCGAAGGTGCCCCAGACCTGGGTCGCCCCGTGCGCCAGGAAGTTCCGGCCCACCTGGCCGCTGCTGTTCGCGATGCCGGTGTGCAGGAGGAGCCGGGGCGTCTCGACGCCGCCCGCGCAGAGGAACAGGGTGGAGCAGCGCTGCCGGTGCTCCACTCCGCCGCTCGTGTACACCACGGCGCACACGCGGCCTGCGGCGTCCAGCTCGATCCCGTGCACGAACGAGTCGGCCCGGATCTCGGCGCCGGCCCGCACCGCCTCCGGCAGGTAGGTCACGTCCATGCTCGTCTTCGCGCCGGTCCGGCAGCCCTGATGGCACTGGCCGCAGTTGACGCAGGAGGGCCGGCCGTCGTCCCGCGGGCCGCTGAGCACGGCGGCGGGCGCGTCGGTCGCGCGCATCCCGATCGCCGCGCAGCCGCGCAGCATCATGTCGGCCGAGGCGTTCCGCGCGAGCGGGCCCTGCAGGTAGCGGCGCGACGGGTCCCACGGGTACTCGGCCGGGCCCGCCACTCCGATCGTCGCCTCCACCTTCTCGATGTACGCGGTGAGCTCGGCGTGCTCGATCGGCCAGTCGCGGCCGACGCCGGAGTCGCTCCGGAGCCGCAGGTCGCGCGGGTCGGGGCGGGGCGTGAACGCTCCCCAGTGCAGCGTCGAGCCGCCGACCCCGCGGCCGCTGTTGTTCTGCCCGAAGGCGGTGGGGGTCTCGCCTCCGCTGAGGCGCTCCTCCATCCAGTTGATCTCGACGGCCGCCGTCTCGTCGGCGGTGTGGCCGAGCGGATCTAAGTGCGGCCCGGCCTCGAGGGCGACGACCCGCAGCCCTCGAGCGGCGAGCACCGAGAGCAGGGGCGCTCCGCCTGCCCCGGTGCCGATCACGACGGCGTCGACCGTCTCGTCGAGCGGGAAGCGGCGCATGCCGGTCGTGTTCATCGGTGACTCCTCGTCGTCGGTTCCCAGGTCTCGCGGTCGTCGGCGCCGAGCAGGCGGAAGCCCGTCACGAGCGGCAGCGTGTCGCCGCCGCTGGCGTAGCCGTCGTAGCCGATCCGCGCCATCGACGCGGGGTGGGCCAGCCACTGCTTCACGAGGTCGACGCGGCAGTCCTCGAACCAGGCGGTCAGCTGCTCGGCACCGAGCCCGCCGGCCGAGCCGTCGCCGGGCTCCGCGGAGCCGTCGGCGATCGCGGTGAGGCGCGCGTCCTGCTCGGCGGGGCCGAGGCCGGCGAAGCCCCGGAGGGTGTCGAGCGCCAGACCGTAGGCGATCGGGTCGGCCGGCAGGTCGGCGTTGCGCCAGCCGTCGCCCTCGCCGTTCGCGAGCTGCGTGTCCACCCGCGCGGCCAGGTCGATCCGGCCGCCCTCCTGAGGGACGACCCGGTCGGCGATCGCCCGCAGCTCCGCGAGCTGGGCGACGGTCAGGGCGCGCGGCGCGTACTCCGGGTCGTCGGCGAGCGCGCGCACGGCCAGCAGCCCGCGCACCCGCGTGGAGGTGCGGGCGGAGGCGATGGCTGCGCCGACGTCGGCCGGGACCGACGGCGCCGTGCCGGCCTCCTCCTCCCAGAACCGGCGGATCGCCGCCGCCACCTCGACCGGGCGCTCGAACGGCAGCAGGTGGCCCGCCCCGGCGAGCGTGAGCAGCCGGGCACGGGAGTAGAGGGAGCCGTTGAGGCGGCGCTGCGCGTCGGCGCCGAGGTCGCCGTCCTCACCGCCCGCGATCAGGAGCGCGGGCACGGCCCCGAGGGCGGCCTCTCCGGTGCGGTCCTCACGGCTGCCGTGCTCGAGCCAGTCGCGCCAGCCCTCGGGGGAGTAGCGGCGCAGCTCGGCCAGCACCTCCGCGTCGGCGTCGGCGGGCAGCGGCGAGCCGACGTTCTGGTCGACGAACTCGCGCGCCTGCGCCTCGTCGAGGTGCCCGTCGTCGACCCAGCCGAGCATGGTCGAGCGGCGCTCCTCCTCCATCGGCTCGGGCGAGAGCGGCGACCCGGCGAGGAGCACGACGCCCGCGAGCCCGAACAGGCCCGAGCGGCCGGTGACCGTGCGGGAGGCCACGAGCGAGGCGATCTTCCCGCCCATGCTGTGCCCGAGGAGCAGCCAGCGGGAGGAGCCGTGCTCGCGGATCCGGCGGATCGTGGCAGCGGTCATCTCCTCGAGCGAGGTCCCGGATCCACCGGGCAGGTCGAGCGCGACGAGGTCCGCGACGTCGGCGAGCTCGCGGCCGAGCGCGTTGAAGGCGCGGCCGTCGAGCCCGAGTCCGGGCAGGGCGAAGAGGGTGGGGCGGGGGCTGGTGGACACGGGCGTCCTGTCGGATCGGCCGCGCCACGGCGGTGGGGAGCGGGAGGGGAGCGGCGGCGGGGGCTGCCCTCCTCATCCGACCACACGGCGTCCGCGCGCCCGGACCCTTGCGCCGACGGGGCTCTTGTGCTGTGCTCTGCGCCTCCGTTCCGCGCCACGATGCCGGGCGGTCGTGCCGCCCCTCTGTGCCGCCTCTCTGTGCCGCGCCTCCGTGGCGGGCCTCAGAGCGGGGAGGCGAACACCACCAGGTTGTCCCGGTAGCGGCCGATCGCCGCGTCGTACTCGCCTCCGCAGGTCACGAGGATCAGCTCCTCCTCGAGGGTCGCGCCGAAGACGCGGGCGGTGGGGAACGCGGCCTTGGCGTGGGACTCGACCGCCGTCACCCGGTAGCGGTGGTCGGAGCCGTCCACTCCGCTCACCGCGATCTCATCGCCCGGGGCGAGCTCGCCGAGGCGGAAGAAGACCGCAGGACCGGACCGCGAGTCGACGTGCGCCGCGATCACGGTGCGGCCGCTGCCGCCCGGGCGCCCGCCTCCCGAGAACCAGCCGACGTCGTCGTAGTCCACCGGCACCTCCATCGCCCCGTCCGACTGGATACCCAGGGCGATCAGCGGCTCGTCCAGGCCCATCGCGGGCACGCTCAGCCGGGCGGGCTCGACGCCGACGGTGCGCGCGGGCGCGGCAGCGGCGGGGTCGGGCGCGGGGACCGGGGGAGGAGTGAGCGGGGGAGCAGAAGCGAGGGCCGGAGGCGCGGGCGCGCTCGCGGGCGTCTCCGCTCCTCCGCTCCCGTCCGCGGCGGCGCAACCCGCGAGGAGCAGCACGGCGCACAGTGCCGCCGCGCCGCTCCTCGACCGGGTGCCCACGATCAGGAGGCGGTGCGCCGGCGGGCGACGACCACTCCGGCCGCGCCGAGGGCGGCGACGGCTCCGAGGCCGGCCATCACGGCGAGACCGGACGGGCCCGTGGCGTCGCTCCCGGCGGCGGTCGCGCCGCCACCGGTCTGGAGGCCGCCGACCGGCACCTGCGAGAGCTGGCCGCGGACGACGCCCGCCGCGTACGAGGCCGTGTGGGAGTCGCCCGCGAAGGCGGCGGGATCGGCCTCGAGGGCCTTCAGCGTGAATCCGGCGCCGGTGTCGGCCCCGTTCGCCTGGATGCCCGTGGTGAAGGGGCCCTGCAGGCAGCCGCTGCTGGTGCGGGGGCCGTCTCCGACCGGCGCGGGGTTCGGGAACGCGATGCGGGGAGGGCCCGCCTTGCCCAGGGCCGCCTGGTGGATGTGCGTCGCGGTCTTCGCGGGGCTCTGGTAGTCGCCGGTCACGCCGGTGAGGGTGATGTCGTAGCAGATGACGTCGAGGTCGCTGTTGACCCGGAAGGTCATCTCGCCCGTGGCGCCGGGCTGGCCGGCGGTCGCGGCGGAGTCGGCGTTCACGACCTGGTCGGGCGTCGCCATCACCGTGAAGGCGCTGGTGAACGAGGACGGCTCGGCGACCTCGGTCTCGGCCTGGGCCGGCGCGGCGGCGAAGAAGGAGGCGGCGGCGACGGTGGTGATGCCGCCGAGGGAGAGCAGGCGGCGGCCGGCGCGGTTCCGCGCGGGGGACGTCTTCGTCATGGTGGAGCCTTTCGATCGCGAGCGCCGAGCGGGCCCGATGCAGGGAGTACGGCCGGAAGCGGCGCCGCGTTCACTCCATCTGAGAAGATCTTCACGGAGACGGTCCTCGCCTCCGATGAACGCTGCCGCCGCCGCGGCCGTACCCCCTTCCGACGGACCACCGGTCCCGACGAGGAGGCGGTGTGGCGCGCACGGCGACGGCACGACGAGACGAAGGGCCCGCGATGCCGCGCGAGCACTCGGAGGTCCCGGCTCCGGTGGTGCGCCTCGAGCCCCGGACGGCGGGGTTCGACCCGGCCGCCGCCTTCGACGAGCACGGGTCCGCCCTGCTCGGCTTCGCGCTCAACGCCCTGCGCGACCGCGGCCTCGCCGAGGACTGCGTGCAGGAGACGTTCCTGCGCGCCTGGCGCTCGCGGGCGAGCTACTCCGCCGAGCGTGCCAGCACCCGCACCTGGCTCTTCGCCATCGCCCGCAACGTCGTCATCGACGTGCACCGCTCGCGCCGGCGCCTGCCGCGCCTGATCGAGGCCGAGATTCTGGAGGAGGTGCCCGCGGAGGACCGCGACCCCCTCGAGCCGCTCGCGATCGCCGAGGCGCTCGCGCGGCTCTCCGCCGAGCACCGGCAGGTCGTCGTCGCCGTCCACCTGCACGGCGAGACCTACGCCGAGCTGTCGGCGGCCACGAGCGTGCCGGTCGCCACCCTGCGCAGCCGCGCCTTCTACGCTCTCCGAGCGCTCCGCGGTCACCTCGCGAGCGCCGGACCCACCGACGAGGAGAGATCGTGATCGACCGAGACCAGCCCGACGGAGACGAGCCCGGCGGCCGCCGCGAGGAGCTCCTCGCCGCGGCCCTCGCCGGCGACCTCTCCGCCGAGGAGACGCGGGAGTTCGAGAGCCTGCGCGCCGCCGACCCCTCGATCGACCCCGAGCTCGCGTCGTTCGGTGCGGTGGTCGACCGGCTCGGCGCACTGGGCCGCTGGGAGGAGGCGGAGCCGTCGCCGGAGCTGCGGTCGCGCATCGCGGCGCTCGCCGGGGAGCGGCCCGAGCGCGGGGAGAGTCCGCGTGCCTCGCGCCGCCGGGCCCCGCGCCGCCGTGCCCCGCGCCGCCGTGCCCCGCGCCTCCGTGCCGTCCTGGCCGTCGCCGCGGCGGCCGCGCTCCTCGTCGTGGGCGGCGTCGCCGGAGCGGCCCTGCGGTCCGCCGAGGAGCGCCCCGTCGCGGGACCGCCCGGGACGCTCGGCGCCGTCGAGGCGATCGCCTTCGACGAGCGGACTGCCGGCGTGACGCTCGACGGCTCGCTCGTGGCGCACACCTGGGGCACCGAGACGATCCTCCGCGGGACCGGCTTCGCGCTCGGCGAGAGCTACGACCTCGTGCTGGTCACCGGCTCCGGCGAGCGGCTCCCGTCCGGCTCCTTCCTCGGCAGCTCCGCGGAGCTCGACTGCGAGATGAACGCGGCCGTCCTGCGCGAGTCCGTCGCCGCCGTCGAGATCACCGACGCCGGCGGCGCGCTCGTCGCCTCCGCCGCCCTCCCCGCCGTCACCTGAGAGCCGGCGGCGCAGGCTCGCGGCGCGGCTTCAGCTCGCTGACGAGCGTGCCCGCGACGATGAACCCCGCCCCGAGCAGGGCGAGCGCGGGGAGCCGGTCGCCGGCGAGGCGGCCGATCAGGCCGGCCCAGACGGGCTCGGCGGAGTAGATGATCGTGGCGCGCGACGGCGAGACCGAGCGCTGAGCCCAGTTCATCGTCAGCTGGATCAGGCAGCTGCTCGCCCCGAGCGCGAGCGCGGGGATCAGCCAGGCCCCCGAGAACGCCGGGACCGCCTCGCCCGCGAGGGGCATCGAGGTGAACCCGAGCGCGCCGGCGACCAGCAGCTGCACCACGGTCACCCGGCCGAGGTCGACGCGTCCGGCGACGAGGCCGATCAGGATGATCTCCGCCGCGATCGGCAGCGTGCTCACGATCGTCGCCACCTCGCCCGCTCCGAGCGCGACGCCCGGCTGCGGGCCCGCGATCAGGAGCAGTCCGACGAACGCCAGCGCGACGCCCACCAGCGTCAGCACGCCCGGACGGCGACGGAACACGACCCACTGGAGCAGCGGCACCAGCGGCACGTACAGCGCGGTGAGGAACGCGGAGGTGCTGCTCGGGATCGTCTGCAGCCCGTAGCTCTGCAGGCCGTAGCCCGCGAAGATCATCACCCCGATCGCGACGCCGGCGGCGAGGTCGATCCGCCGCATCCCCCGGAGCGACCGGTGGAACACGATCGCGCTGATCAGCCCCGCGATCGCGAACCGCATTCCCACGAAGAACAGCGGACCACTGTGCTCCATCGCGATGTGCACGGCGAGGAAGGTCCCGCCCCAGATCGCGGTGATGCCGATGAGCGCCCACTCCGGACGCGTGAAGCGGAGGCCCCGGAGAGGCGAGATGTGCATCATTCTGCACATCCTCGGAGCATCAGGGGCCTGTCGGTGCAGAATAGTGCGCATGTCGGCTCCCGTCCTCGCCCACCTGGGCGGCAACCTCCGTCTCGCGCGGCGCGGAGCCGGGTTGAGCCAGTCCGCGCTGGCGGCGCGCTCGGGCATCAGCCGGCGGACGATCGTCGCGGCCGAGGCCGGCGAGGCCAACATCTCGCTGACCGGAGTCGACCGCCTCGCGACCGCCCTCGGCACCACGTTCACGGCACTCGTCTCGGCCCCGGGATCCGCGCCCGCGGCGATCGACCAGGTCGCCTGGCGGGGAGCGGGCGAGGCGAGCGTCGCCGTCCTGCTCTCCTCCGTCCCCGCGCGCCGGGAGGCCCAGCTCTGGACCTGGACGCTCGGTCCGGGGGACCGCTACGACGCGCAGCCCGACCCCGAGGGGTGGCACGAGATCCTGCTCGTCACCGCCGGCGCGCTCCTCCTGGAGCGGGAGGGCGAGGAGCCCGTGCGGCTGGAGCCCGGACGGCACCTCGCCTTCCCGACCTCGCGGCACTACTCCTACGTGAACGCGGTGGATGCCGTCACGACGCTCGTCCGGATCGTGGTCGACTGACGGGTCGGCGCCTCAGGCCCGCGAGCGCAGGGTCTCGAGCAGCGCCGCGGGGGTCTCGGGGTCGTCGAGGCTGATCGCGAACTCGCGCGAGCGGTCCGTCGTCACCACCAGCCCCGGCCCGGCGTGCAGGATGACCGCCGAGCGGCCCGGCATCACCCGGTACCCCCAGCCGCCCCACTCCGACGGCCGCAGCTGGGCCGTGCCGGCCGAGGCGATGGTGTCGAGCGGGATGCGGCGCAGCGGGATGCCGAGGGCGGTCGTGACGACGCGGAGGCCGCGGCGGTCGGCGGTCACCCTCAGGCGGGAGAAGGAGAGGAGCACCAGCGCGACGACGCCGAGGACGACGGCCGTCGCGATCGCCGGACCGGTGGCGCCCGCCGCGGCGAGCGTCGCGAGGGAGAGGGCCGCGCCCGCCGCCGTGGCGATCGCGGCGACGGCGAACACCGGGCCCGTCAGCGTCTGCGACCAGGCGCCGGTCTCCTCCGCCGCCAGCGGCAGGCGGCCGGCGGCCAGGCGGGAGGCGCGCCGGGTGCCCGGAGCGATCAGCGCGGGCACGACGGCGAAGAGCATCCCTCCGAGCAGCGCGAGCAGCCACCCGCCGAGCTCCGCCCCCTCGGCGCGCCCGGCCGCGAGCGTAGTGCCGACCGAGGTCGCCCAGGCGGAGGCGCCCAGCCCGGCGACGAGGCCGAGGGTCGCCAGCAGGAGCCGCGGGGCGCGCCCGACGGCCGCCGCCACGACGCCCGCGACGGCCGGGAGCCCGGAGAGCACGAGGGCGATCGCGAGCAGGGCGCCCGTCGCCGCGGTCGCATCGGCCGCCCCGGTCCCCGACCAGTGCGAGGCGAGCTCCGCGGGCAGAGCGTCGTCCAGGACGAGGCGCGAGACGAGCACTCCGGCGGCGGGGAGCAGGAGGGACGCGGCGGCGAGGAGCTCGCGGCGGCGGTCGGCGGTGGCGGTCATGATCCGGTCCTCTCGATCAGGCGGACGAGCTCCGCCGGGGTGATGCCGCTGCGGCGGGCCTCCGCGAGCAGCTCGTCGACCAGGGCGGTGACGCGCACGAGCCCGGGCCCGGCCGACTCCGTGATCCACGCGCCGCGGCCCCGGCGCATCTGGAGGATCCCGTCGTCGCGCAGGGCGGCGTACGCGCGCAGCACGGTGTGCATGTTGATGCCGAGCGAGTCGGCGAGCTCGCGGGCGGGCGGCAGGCGGTCGCCCGCCGAGAGCTCGCCCCGGGCGACGGCCGAGCGCACCTGCGACTCCAGCTGGTCGGCGAGCGAGCCCGCCGCGGAGTGGTCGACCCGGAACAACATGTTCACAATGTTAGTAGAACAAGCAGTGCGCCACCAGGTCCTCAGTGCAGCGCGAGCGACACCGCCAGCACCACCATCACGACCGCCACGGCCGCGTCGAGGATCCGCCAGGCTCCGCGGCTCCGGAACAGCGGCCGCAGCGCGCGCGCCCCGAAGCCGAGAGCGGTGAACCACAGCACGCTTCCGGCCGCCGCCCCCGCCCCGAACCACCAGCGCTCGGCGCCGTGCGTGTTCGCCACCGACCCGAGCAGCACGACCGTGTCGAGGTAGACGTGCGGGTTGAGCAGTGTCAGCGCCAGGCACGTGCCGATCGCCGTGCGGAGCGACGTCGAGGCGCCGGCCGGATCGCCGTCGAGGGTCCCCGGCCGCAGTGCGCGCCTCGCCGCCATCACCGCGTAGGCGAGGAGGAAGACGATGCCGCCCCAGCGGATCACCACCAGCAGCCACGGCGCCGACTCCAGGACCGCTCCGATCCCCGCGATCCCGAGCACGATCAGCGCGGCGTCGCAGAGCGCGCAGATCGCGACGACGGCGGGCACGTGCTCGCGGCGGAGGCCCTGGCGGAGCACGAAGGCGTTCTGCGCGCCGACGGCGATGATGAGCGAGAGGCCGAAGCCGAGGCCGGAGAGGGCGGCGAGGAGGGGGGACACGCTCCGACGCTAGGGCGGGGCGCTCCTGTAGACCAGCTCATGCTCCTTCAGTACCGTAAGCAGCACTGATGCTGACAGACGACCTCGAGCTCTCCCGCCTGCGCGCGCTCGCCGCCTCCGTCCGGTACGGCTCCTTCGACGCCGCCGCCCGGGCCCTGCACATCACCCCCTCCGCCCTCAGCCAGCGGATCAAGGCGCTCGAGACCGCCGCCGGCCGCGTCCTGCTGGTGCGCTCGCGCCCCGTCGTCGCGACCGAGGCCGGTGCCGGGCTCCTCCGCCTCGCCCGTCAGATCGAGCTCCTCGCCGACGACGCCGTCCGCTCGCTCGGCGGCGAGGACGCGGCGGGGGCGGGCCCGGTCGTCCTCCCGCTCGCCGTCAACGCCGACTCCCTGGCCACCTGGGTGCTGCCCGCGCTCGCCTCCGTCCCCGACGTCGTGGTGGAGCTGCACCGCGAGGACCAGGCGCACACCACCGCGTTCCTCCGCGACGGCACCGTGCTGGCGGCCGTCACCGGAGAGTCGGAAGCGGTGCTCGGCTGCACCGTCGCACCGCTCGGAGTGATGCGGTACCGCGCCATGGCCGCGCCCGCGTTCGCCGAGCGCTGGTTCCCGGACGGCGGCACGGCCGGTCTCGCGAGCGCTCCGCTGGTCGTCTTCGACGAGAAGGACCGCCTGCAGGACGACTTCCTCCGAGCCGCCGGCGTCGAGGGCCGCCCGCCGCAGCACCGCGTCCCCGGATCGACCGACTTCGAGCGGGCCGTGCGCCTGGGCATGGGGTGGGGGATGCTGCCCGAGCTGCAGGCCCCGGTCGGCGGCGACGGCCTGGTCGAGCTGGGCGGCGACCCCGTCGACGTCCCCCTCTACTGGCAGCAGTGGGCCCTGCACACGCCCGCCCTCGACGCGGTCGCCGCGGCCGTCTCCGCCGCCGCGCGCGCCGCGCTCCGCTGACCCGCGCGCTGACCTGCGCCGCCGGGGAGGCGCTCAGACCGCGAACACGTCGCGGAGGGTCACCGTCTCGAGCGAGCGCTCGCGGAGGATGTCGACGAGCCGCGCGTAGACCTGCGTCACAGGATCGAAGTTCGCGTGCCCGATCACGATGTGCTGCGGCAGGAACCACTGGTCCGCGAAGCCGACCACCTGCTCCGGCGTGATCCGCCCGGAGTCCGAGAGCGAGCCGTACCAGAGCACCGTCGCCGTGTAGCCGATCGCCGCCGCGGCGGCCCGGCTCCGCTCGTCCGTGTACCCGAACGGCGGCCGGTAGAAGGGCGCCGCCTCCACCCCGTAGATCGAGCGGATGAAGTCGCCGTTGCGGCCCAGCTCCTCCTGCACGCCGTCGCTCGAGAGGCTCGTCAGGTCGGCGTGCGACCAGGTGTGGTTCGCGAGCTGCACCTGCCCCGAGGCGACGAGCGGAGCCAGCAGCGGCGCGTTCGCGGTCCACGAGTCGTACTTCCCGTTGAGGAAGAAGGTCAGCCGGGTTCCGGTGTCCCGGGCGAACTGCGCGTAGGCGGCGACCACGTCGGAGTCGGCGCCGTCGTCGACGGTCCAGGCGAGCGTGCTCCCCTCGCCGGGCAGCTCCGAGATCGTGCCGGAGGGCAGCGGCGCCTTCCGCCGCACCGGAGTCGCCGCGGCGGTCATGGTCGGCACGGGGCGGGCAGGGGTCGGGACGGCCGTCGGAGCGGCGGACGGCAGCACCGCCGCCGGCGCCGTGCTCGGCGGGAGCGCCGCGGGAGCGGGACGGGCGGGCGTGCACCCGGTCAGCGCGACCGCCGAGGAGGCGATCCCCAGCAGCAGCGCGCGTCGCCTCAACCGGTCCACGGGCCCCCCTCGCGAGCCCCGTCCCCCGGAGCGTCCCCGCGACCGTAGCGGTCGGGGAGGGAACGGGCAACGCGGCGCGACACCCCTCCCTCCCCGCAGCCTCTACCGGAAGGTGCGCCTGACCGCGTTGTTCGCCGGCGTGGGATCGGCGGCGGCGGTCGACACCCTGGCGTCGATCGTCGTGGCGGCCGGCCGGTCGACGAGCGTCACCGAGTAGGTGGTGCTCCGCCCGGCCGAGACGCTCGGCGCGGTCCAGGTGAGGACCGTCGTGCCCGCGGCCGAGCCCTTCGTCTGCACGGCGCCGGGCGCACTCGCCACCGTTCCGCTGACGACGACTCGGGTGGTCGTCGTCGCCGCGTCCCGGGTGCCGGTGTTCCGGACGGTGATCGTGCCCGAGAGGGGAGCCGTCGCCGCCAGTCCCGGCGCCGGCGCCAGCGTCAGTGTGAGGTCGGCGCGGGTGGAGGACTTCACCTGCAGCGACTGCGTCACCGAGGTCGCGGCGAGCCACGCCGAGTCGCCCGCCTGCGTGGCCCGGACCGTGCAGCTCGCCGCGCCCGTCAGCCGCACCGTCGCCGTGCCCGCGCCGGTCGCGGTCAGCGTGCAGCTGCCGCTCGCGTACAGCTTCACGGGCAGACCGGAGGAGGCGGTGGCCGCGACCGGGTAGGCGATTCCCTTCTCGGGCGAGGACGGCATCGCGGTCGAGAAGGCGACCTTCTGCGCCTTCTTCTTCTGGGGGACGACCGCGGCGACCGCGATCGACTGGGTCGCCCGGGGAGCCGCGTCGTGCGAGGCGTCGCCGGCCTGATCCGCGGTGACGGTGCAGGTGCCGGATCCGCTGAAGGTCACGATGCCGCTCGCGAGCGAGCACGCGCCCGTGGCGCCGATCGTGACCGGCAGACCGGAGGAGCCGCCCGCCGCGGTCGGCGTGTAGCGGCCGCCCGCGGTCGCCGTGCTCGGAGCCGCGGAGGTGAAGGCGACCGTCTGCAGCGCCTTGCCGATCGGGAACGTCCGGACGACCTGCTCCGCGGGCGCGTGAGCGTCGTCGCCGGCCTGGTCCAGCGTCAGCGTGCAGGTGCCGACGGAGTCGTAGGACACCGTGCCGTCCTCTCCCAGCGAGCAGGAGTCGGAGGCGTCGAGCACCGGGTCGGCGCTCGACGGGCCGCGGACGATCGACGGGGTCCAGGAGCCGCCGATCCGGGCGTCCGTCGGAGCGGCGTCGCGGAACGACACCGCTCCCGCCGCCGTGCCGACCTCCACCGACTGCGAGATCCGCGGAGCCGCCGAGTGGCGCTCGTCCCCGGCCTGGTCCGCGGTCACCGTGCAGGTGCCGGAGCGGGTGAAGGTCACGACGCCGTCCGCGACCCTGCAGGACCCGGCCGCTCCGAGCACCACGGGGGCGCTCGACGCGCCGGCCGTCACGACGGGCGTGTAGGAGCCCCCCGCGACCGCCGCGTCGGGGACCGGCGAGGCGAACGCCAGCGTCTGGCCGAGGGCGCCGATCGCGAAGGTGCGGACGGACTGCGGAGCGGCGCCGTACCGCGAGTCGCCCGCCTGGTCGAGCGTCAGCGTGCAGGTGCCGACGGAGTCGTAGGACACCACTCCCGCGGCCGCCGAGCATGCTCCGGAGGCGGTCAGCACCGGACGCGCGGTGGAGGGTCCGGCGACGATCCGCGGGGTGGTCGTCCCGCCGACCGTCGCACCGGTCGGCGCGGTGCCGCCGAAGGAGACGGTGCCCGCGAGCAGTCCGACCGCGATCACCTGCGAGGCCCGCTCCGCCGCGTCGTACCGGGCGTCGCCCGTCTGGTCGGCGGTCACCGTGCAGGTGCCCGATCCGGTGAAGGAGACGACCCCGTTCGTGAGCGTGCAGGACCCGGAGGCGCCGAGCACCACGGGCCGCCCGGAGCCTCCGCCGGTCGCGGTCGGGCGGTAGGTGCCGCCCGCGAGCGCCGAGTCCGGCGCCTGCGAGGTGAAGGCCACGGTCTGCGCGACCCGGGTGATCTCGAAGCTGCGCACGGCCGTCGGCGCTGCGCTGTGGCGGATGTCGCCCGCCTGGTCCAGCGTCAGCGTGCAGGTGCCGGCGGAGTCGTAGGAGACCAGTCGGAAGGGCCCGACGGAGCAGGCGCCGGAGGCCGTCAGCACCGGGGGGGCACTGGACGGGCCGGCGACGACCGCGGCCGTCGAGGAGCCCCCGACCCGGGCCTCGGCCGGAGCATCGCCGCCGAACGCGACGGTGCCCGCGAGCTGCGTGACCGCGACGGTCTGCGAGGCCTGCGCCGCCGCGGCGTAGCGCCCGTCGCCCGCCTGGTCCGCCGTGACGGTGCAGGTGCCGCTGCCGGCGAAGGTGACGACGCCGTCCGCGAGCGTGCAGGCGCCGGTCGCTCCGAACGTCACGGGGAGCCCGGACGCGCCGCCCGTCGCGGTCGGAGTGAGCGTGTCGCCGGCCGCGGCCGTCGACGGCGCGGTCGAGGTGAAGGCGACGGTCTGCGCGATCGCGGTGACCTCGAAGGTCTGGACCGCCCGCGCGGTGCCGTAGGTGGCGTCGCGGTAGTGGATCGCCGTCAGCGTGCAGGTGCCCGCGGAGTCGAACCGGACGGCGCCGTTCTCGCCGTCGGAGCAGGCGCCCGAGACGCTGAGCACCGAGGGGCCGGAGGACGGTCCGCGCGTGAAGGCGGGAGTGAAGGATCCGCCGACCTCCGCGTCGGTCGGGACGACGGTCGTGAACGCCACGGAGCCGGGCGCGTAGCCGACCTCCACCTCCTGCACGGCGGGCCGGGCGCTGTCGTACTGCCGGTTGCCGTTCTGGTAGGCGAAGACGCCGCAGACGCCCTTCGTGGTGAAGGTGACCACGCCGTCCTTCGCCGAGCACGACGCGGTGGTGAGGAGGAACGGAGCGATGCCCGAGGCGCCGCCCTCGACCACGGGGCGGTACGTGTCCCCGAGGACGGCGCCGACCGGAGGCGCGCTCGTGATCCGGACCGTCTGCGGGAGGAAGTAGATCGAGTACTCCTGCTCGGCGTGCCGCGCGGGCCAGTAGCCGTCTCCGGGCTGGTCGAGGGACAGGACGCAGAGCCCGGCCCCGTCGTTCCGCACGGTCACTCCGTCCGGGAGGATCGAGCAGTCTCGGCTCGCGGAGAGCACGGGCACGCCCTTCGACGGGCCGGGCACGATCGTCGGCCGGTACGTCTCGAGCGACATCGCGTGCGGGGGCGCGGTGCTCCCGAAGGAGAGGTTCCCCTCGGGAGTCCCGACCGTGATGACCTGCCGGACCTGCGGAGCGGCGTCGTGTCGATCGTCCGCGGCCTGGTCGATCGTCACCGTGCAGGTGCCGTCGCCGAAGAACGTCACCACGTCGTCCGCGATGGTGCAGTTGCCGTTCTCGATCACCGCGATCACGAGCGGGTTGCCCGAGCCGCCGCCGGTCGCCTCGACCGTGTACCGGTCGTCGGTGAACACCCGGTCGGGCGGAGTCGAGGTGACGACGACCGTCTGGGGGATCCGCGAGATCGGGACGAAGCGCACCAGGCCGTCGGCGGCCGCGTACACGTCGTCGCCCGGCTGGTCGAACTGCACGCCGCAGGTCGAGGGCTCGGTGTAGGTCAGGATCTGCGCACCCGTCGCGTCGGGGGCGACGGTGCAGCCGAAGAAGGTCCTGACGAGCACCGGCAGTCCCGAGCTCGAGGTCGCCGTGGCGACGCCGGTCGACTCCAGGACGCCGGTCTTCGGCACCGCGACCGTCAGCGTCTGCGACGCCTTCGCGACCTCGAGATCGAAGGAGGCGCGCCCCGCGGTGTAGTGGTCGTCGCCGGCCTGATCGGCGGTCACGGTGCAGGTGCCGCCGCGCGTGAAGGTCACGACGCCGTCGGCGATCGCGCAGGATCCGGTCGCTCCGATCGAGACGGGGCTCCCGGAGCCGCCGCCGGTGGCCGTCGGGGTGAAGGTGCCCAGCGCCGTCGGCGCGGTCGGCCGCGAGGAGGTGAAGGCGACCGTCTGCGAGAACTTCCGGACCGTGATCCGGAACGAGGACGTGCCGGTGTTGCCGGCCTCGTCGTCCGCGGTGCAGTCGACCGTCGTGTCCCCGATCGGGAAGACGCTTCCCGAGGCGGGCGTGCAGGTCGAGCCCACGGCTCCGTCGACCGCGTCCTGCGCGGAGGACGCGAAGGTGACGACGGCGCCGGAGACGTCGGCCGGCTCGGCCGTGACGGCGGCGGGCACGGTCACGACGGGGGCCGAGCGGTCGGCCAGCGCGAAGGTGCCGGGGATCGACCGGAGGGTGTAGTTCGGCCCCGCGTCGCCTCCGTCGCACCTGGTGACGTAGTCGCCGACGGGCGTGCGTG
This sequence comes from Rathayibacter sp. AY1E3, assembly GCF_002932235.1. Classification (NCBI taxonomy): domain Bacteria; kingdom Bacillati; phylum Actinomycetota; class Actinomycetes; order Micrococcales; family Microbacteriaceae; genus Rathayibacter; species Rathayibacter sp. AY1E3. The sequence goes on along the minus strand of NZ_PSVN01000030.1, from coordinate 6,734 downwards.
CTCCGATCGTCACCTTCCCGGTGCCGTCCGCCGTGTAGTAGGCGCCGGTCGGCTCGGTGACGAACCGGTCGGTTCCTGCGAAGCCGTCGGCCGTGCAGGTGACCGTCGGGGCGGTCGCGGTGCCGTGCGCCTGCGTCCCGGGGCTCGACGCGGTCACCGAGAGGGGCGCCGGCGAGATCGTGAGCGCGCCGTCGATGGTGATCAGCTGTCCCGAGGGGTTCGTCAGGCCGGAGCAGCGCGTGGGGTAGCGGCCGACGGGGGTCGTCGCGGAGAGCGCCAGCGGCGTCGTGAATCCGGTGTCGGACGCCGCGAAGGCGCCGCAGGAGACCGTCCCCGAGGGGGAGCCGGTCACGGAGGCGGTGATCGCGGGGGGAGTGGATCCGTAGGTCGACGAGGGCGAGGAGGCGGTCACCATCGGGACGGCCGCGACGATGCGCAGCGCGCCGTCCTTGTACCCCGCGATCGTGTAGTCGCTGCTGACCTTCGCGCCGCTGCACCGCGTGGTGAAGGTGGTGAAGGTGGAGGTGGGCCAGTTCGGGATCAAGCGGTAGATGACGTCGTCCGCCGTGACGATCGGCCGGTAGACGCCGGCCGTGAGCGGGGCGCCGAAGGTGTCGGTGCCGACGAAGGCGGCCGTGCAGCGCAGGTCGGGGGACGGCGCGCCTCGCGGGTAGTCGACCGTCGGGGCGGTCACCGTGAGCGCCTTCGGCTTCGCCGTGAAGCTCTGAAGGGGCTCGCCCGCCCAGCCCAGAGGAGCGAGCGCGTCGAGCCTCGCCGCGAGCGTGCAGACGCCGGCGTGGAGCACGGTCACCCTCATGCCGCTGACGGAGCAGGTCTCGGCGGTCCTGCTGCTCAGGACGATCGAGCGGCCGGGCACATCGACGGCCTGCGCGTAGGGGCTCGCGTCGAAGGAGTCGCCGTACGCCTTCTGCGGGAGCGTCGACAGGTCGAAGCGCACGCCGCCCACCGCGACGGTGGCCGGCTCGCTGCGGACGCTGCCGCCGCAGGTGGTCAGGGTCGCCCGGTAGCGGTAGGAGCCGGTGGGATCGGGGCCGGCCTCGAGGAACGCGGTCCCGTCCTCCCGGGCGCCCGCCCGGCCGAGCGCGGGCTTCCACGTGGCGCCGCCGTCCGTGGACCTCTCCCAGGACACGGCGGGGATGCCGCCGTAGACGGCCGAGACGCTCACGCCCATCGTCAGCGTGTAGATCTGGTTGGTGACGCCCGCGATGTCCGAGGGCTGCCGGGTGATGACGGGTGTCGCGGCGCACGCGCGCACCTCGTGGCGCAGAGCGGGGAGCGCCGACCAGCTCCCGCGTCCCGCCTCGGCGGGGGTGATGGTGTCGGGGTAGTGCGCGCGGATCTCGTTCCAGCCCTGCGGGATGTCCCTCGTGGTCAGCACGCCGACGCCGTCCGCGTCGAGGGTCACCCTGCTGGTGCCCGCGCCGGTGAGGATCTCGACGGTGCCGCCGGCGGCCACCGGCCGGCCCAGGCTCGGGATGGTCACCCTCGCGGTGACGGTGACCTCCTGCCCGAGCATCGAGAAGTCGGGGGTGCGCGTCACGGTCACGGCGGTGTCGTACACCGGAGCGACAACGGGGTCGGCCGCCGTCGGGCCGGCCGTCTGCGAGATCCTCGTCGCGCTCGGGTGCACGTAGCTCGAGCCGCCGCCGCCGGCGCCGGGGTCGTTCATGACGCCGAGGGTGTCGTTCATGCTGCCGAACACGTAGGGCGATCCGCCGCCGCCGCCGTACCACCAGCCTGCCCCGCCGCCGCCGCCGCTGTGGCCGGGGAACGAGCAGTTGCCTCCGCCGCCGCGGGAGGCGCCGGCGTCGGCGCCCTTGCCGTCGTTGAGGAACACGCCCCACTGGCCGTTGTTGCCGTCGGCGCATTCGCCGAACGTGCTGTAGCCGCGGGCGCCGGGCGAGCCGCCCGAGCTCTGCCCGGCCGCTCCGCCGCCGCCGCCGTCGGCCGCGTTGTTCCTGCCGCCGTTCCCGCCGCCCCTCGCGCCGCTGCCGGCGTCGGCGTCGCCGCCGACCGAGGACCGCCCGCCGCCGCCTCCGCCGCCCGCCGCCACGGCGAGGGCGTGCTGACAGCCGTCCGAGCCGGCCGTGCTGAGGTACTGGGCGTCGCCGCCCGCGCCGCCGGAGTCGCCCGCGTAGACGCCGCCGTTCACGTAGCGCGTGGCGCCTGCCGCTCCGGCCGGGGCGCCCGTGAGGCGCCCGATCTCCAGCACCTGCCCGGGCGTGACGGGCACCTCCACGACGAGGCTGGAGCCGCGTCCGCCGGCGTTGCCCGTCCCGAGGCCGCTCGCACCCTTCCCGCCGTTCTGGCCGCTGAGGACGGCGCGGACCGTCGAGACCCCGGTCGCGGGAACGGTGTACTGCGACACCGTCGAGACCTTCGGGGAGGTGAAGCACGCGGTGCTGAAGACCGGCGCCGCCGACGCGGTCGGCGCGGCCACGACGCTGAGTCCTGCGCCCGCTACGAGCACGGCCGCGGCGACGAGGGAACGGAGGAAGGACTGGCGCATGTGCTGCTACTCCCGGCTGCTGCCGGGAGCGGGCGCCCGCGGTCGGCTCAGAGTAGGGCGGTCGTCGACCCGCGAGGAAGGCGGAAGGTACACGAACGCCCTGCTCGGGGGGTACGGGAGGCCACTTCTGCCGGAACCTCCCAGGAAGTCCCCGTGCACGTCCGGGCGGCGTCCCCGCCCTGTCGGGGCAGTGTCCCCACCCTGTCCGGGCAGTGTTCCCGCCCTGTCGGGGGAGTGTCCGCACCCTGTTGCGGCCGCCGCCCGGGTCGCGTAGCCTAGCGAGGTTGCGTGCATCTGCACGCGCTTGCGTGCTGCCCACCGGGCAGGAGCTCCGGCTCCGGCCGGACAGGCGGGCGGTGCGCCGACAAGTGACCTTGGGTGGGTCGGGCGGGGCTTCGTGCCGCGCGTGATCCACGGTAACCACACATGGAGGAAACCATGGCAGCAGTCTGCCAGGTGACCGGAGCCGTCCCCGGCTTCGGGCACGCCATCTCGCACTCGCACCGGCGCACCAAGCGCCGCTTCGACCCGAACGTGCAGAAGAAGACGTACTACGTGCCGTCGCTTCGCCGTAACGTCACCCTGACCCTCTCGGCCAAGGGCATCAAGGTCATCGACGCCCGTGGCATCGAGTCCGTCGTCAAGGATGTTCTCGCTCGCGGGGTGAAGATCTAATGGCCAAGCAGCAGGACGTCCGTCCGATCATCAAGCTCCGTTCGACGGCCGGCACCGGTTACACCTACGTGACCAAGAAGAACCGCCGCAACGACCCCGACCGTCTCGTGCTCAAGAAGTACGACCCCGTAGTGCGCAAGCACGTCGACTTCCGCGAGGAGCGCTAAGTATGGCCAAGAAGAGCAAGATCGCCCGCAACGAGCAGCGCAAGGTGATCGTCGACCGCTACGCCGCCAAGCGCCTCGAGCTGAAGAAGGCCCTGGTCGACCCGGCCGGGACCGACGAGACCCGTGAGGCCGCCCGCGTCGGCCTCCAGAAGCTCCCCCGCAACGCCTCGCCCGTCCGCGTCCGCTCGCGCGACGCCGTCGACGGCCGCCCCCGCGGCAACCTCACGAAGTTCGGCATCTCGCGTGTCCGCTTCCGTGACATGGCGCACCGCGGCGAGCTGCCCGGTATCACCAAGTCCAGCTGGTGACCGAGCGCCGCTAGCGGCGTGAACGACCGAAGGCCCGTGATCGAAGGATCGCGGGCCTTCGTCGTCCCGCCGGCGGACGTAAAATGTGCGGATGACCGACTCCAGCCTGCCCACCGTCGCCGAGATCGCGGCGCTCATCGACCACGCGATCCTGAAGCCCGAGCTCACCCGCGCCGAGGTCGACGCCCAGCTCGACGAGGCGCGCGAGTCCGGCGTGTTCAGCGTCTGCGTCCGCCCCTCCGACATCGCCCACTCGGTCGCTCGGCTCGAGGGCTCCGGCGTCCTGGTCGGCACGGTCATCGGCTTCCCCCACGGCACCACCTCGACCGCGGCGAAGGTCGCGGAGTCGCGTCAGGCACTCGCCGACGGCGCGTCCGAGCTCGACATGGTCGTCAACATCGGCCGCCTCCGGAGCGGCCTGCTCCAGGACGTCGAGGACGACGTCCGCGCCGTGGTCGAGGCCGCCGAGGGCCACGTCGTCAAGGTCATCCTCGAGACGAGCCTCCTCGACGACGAGCAGGTCGTCGAGGGCAGCCGGGCCGCCGAGCGCGCCGGCGCGGACTTCGTGAAGACCGCCACCGGCTTCGCGGGCGGAGGCGCGAACGAGCACGACCTCCGCCTCATGCGCGGCGCCGTCTCGGAGGCCGTTCAGGTGAAGGCGTCCGGCGGCGTCCGCGACCTCGACACGCTCCTCGCCTACCGCGGCCTCGGCGTCACCCGCTTCGGCACCAGCGGCTCCGCGACCATCCTCGGCGACCTCGCCGCGCGGCACTCGGGCGACTCCTCCGCGGCACGTGTCGACTCCGCCTCCTACTGACGGAGCGGCCGACGAGGGCCGCACCGCACCCGCCGACCGGATGACGCCCGTGCGCCTGCGCCCGGGCCGCGCCGGCCGGTGGGCGGAGCGGACCCGCCGCCCCCTCGACGAGATCGCCCGCGCCCTCAAGGAGCGCGTCTACGCGACCTTCACGGGCCTGGCCGTGGTGACGATCTACCTGGTCGGCGACCACCCCGACGCGGTCCACGCCCTCCAGAGCCTCGTGATCTCGATCATCGGGATCTCGGCCGCGGGCTTCGTCGCCGAGGTGATCGCGCACCAGGTCGTGCACGCCTCGGCGCCCTCGCGCTCCGAGACGCACACCATGCTGCGGATCGCGGGCGGGGCGCTCGCCTCGGCGTCGCTGCCGGTCCTCGCGCTCGGTGCCGCGGCGCTGGGCTGGATCGACGCGACGGTCGCGCTGCGGATCGGCGCGGGCGTCTACGTCGCCACGCTCGCGGGGATCGCCCTCATCGCCGTCGTGCGCGCGGGCCTCTCCTGGAAGGAGAGCCTCGTCTCGCTGCTCGGGATCGTGGGCCTCGGCGTTCTGGTCGTCGGCGTGCTCGCGCTCGCGCACTGATCCGGAGGCGCCGCCGCGCGTAGGCTCGGACGGATGACGTCACGCACCAGGGTCGAGCTCGGCCGCCGGGAGGACCTCGGCGCCGACTGCGCGAACTGCTTCGGCCTGTGCTGCGTCGCCCTCGCCTTCGCCCGCTCCGCCGACTTCCCGTTCGACAAGCGCGCCGGGGACCCGTGCGTCAACCTCGACGGCGAGGACGCGTGCACGATCCACCGCCGGCTCCGGCCCCAGGGCTTCGTCGGCTGCACCGTCTTCGACTGCTTCGGCGCCGGTCAGAAGGTCTCGCAGCAGACGTTCGGCGGCGTCTCCTGGCGGTCCGACCCGGCCGTGCGCGAGCGGATGTTCGCGGTGTTCCCGCTGATGCGCCGCCTGCACGAGCTGCTCTGGTACCTCGACTCCGCTCTGGCGCTGCCCGGCGTCGGCGCGCCGCTCCTCGATGAGCTGCGCGAGCGGTTCGACGCGGTGCACGCGCACACCCTCGGCGAGCCGGAGCAGGTGGTCGCGGTCGACGTCGACGCGGAGTACGGAGCGTCCCGGCCGCTCCTGATCGCGGCGAGCGAGGCCGCTCGCGCAGGAGCGGCGCCGGCTGCCCGCCGGTCGAGGGGCCGTCGGCTCGCTCCGGGTGCCGATCTGGCGGGCGCATCGCTCCGGAACGCGGACCTGCGGGGGGCGGACCTGCGGGGCGCGCTCCTCCTCGCCGCGGATCTGCGGGGTGCGGATCTGCAGCGGTGCGACCTGCTCGGGGTGGACCTTCGTGATGCTGACGTGTCCGGTGCGCGGCTCGCCGAGGCGGTCTACCTCACCCAGGCGCAGGTGAACAGCGCCCGAGGGGATGCAGCGACCACGCTGCCGTCGCACTTCGAGCGCCCGTCGCACTGGGGCGGCTAGGCCGCCAGGTCAGAGGCTGCGGGGGCCGCCCAGCGACTCGTCGCCGCCCTCGTCGTCGACGCCGAGGGCCTCGACGACCTCGCGGCCGAGGAGGTGCGCGCCGCTCCAGCCCTCGATGACGCACCGGGGGAACGCCTCGCGGTCGGGGGAGCCGAGCCATGCGGCGGCGGCCTCGCGGGCCCACGCCTCCGAGACGTACACGCCGATGATCTCGGTGCGGTCGTCCCACGGCGTCGCGGTCGAGAGCACGAAGTGGTCACCGTTCACGATCGGATCTCCTCCGGCTCTCGGGGTTCAGCGACCCCGTGGGAGTGCGGGACCGGACCGGACGCTACCCGCGGGCGGGGGAGCGCGTCTCCGGGGTCGACACGAGCGCGGATGAAGGCTACGGGAACGTCGAGCGCGGCGCGATCACCCGATGGTCCCACGCAGGCGGGCGTTCAGCCCACCCAGAGCCGTCGCGATCTCGTTCTCGTCACTTCCGGGGAGGAGGGCGCCGCCCTGCTCGAGGCCGTGGCGCAGGGCCTCGACCTCCTCAGGGGGGAGGCCGCCACTGTCGAGGAGGGCCTGGAGGGCGGCGAGGATGCCGACGAGGGCGACGGCGTCGTCCAGGTCGAGGGGGCGGACGCAGGACTTGTCCATGTCATCGCTCCTGTTCGGGTCAGGGGTTCGGGGGCGGCGGACCCGGTCGAGCACCGTGCCGACGAGCGGCGCGGCGATCACGGCGGGGAAGAGCGCCGCTCCGGTCAGGGCGCCGCCGAGCGCGACG